>CAYGHY010000353.1:0-2939 GCA_964349435.1 uncultured Oscillospiraceae bacterium | reverse complement strand
GAGTATGAAAACACAATATCTTTTAAATTTAGATTCTCTCTGCGTTCTCTGCGCACTCTGCGGTGAACTATTACAATTATGGTTCTTTCTCAGATTGAGTGGGTAGAGTAAAATAGAGGGAAAAAAAGAAAGGAGCCCTCAATGGAAATTTTAGAAACATTATTCAGCAAGGCGCTCAAGTTAGAACGTCCTTGGGAAATAACAAAGATAGAGTTTTTAGAGAAAGAAGGAAGGATAAATATCTTCATTGATTTTCCCAAGGGTAGCGTTTTCCCGTGTCCGAAGTGCAAGAAAGAAGTAAAAGCCTATGATACGACAGAGAAGCAATTGCGGCATATGAACTTTTTCCAGTATGCATGTTACTTGGTTGTAAGGGTTCCGAGGACAGAATGTAAAGAAGACGGGGCGCTTCAGATTGAAGTTCCGTGGGCACGGAATGAAGCCGATTTTACTTTTCTCTTTGAATCATTTGCCATGACACTATGCCGGGAGATGCCGGTAAACAGGGTATCTCAGATAATCAAAGTGGATGACAACAAGCTCTGGAGAATGATGAGCTACTATACGGAGGCGGCACGACAATTAGAGGATTATTCTAAGGTAAGTAAGATAGGGGTTGATGAGACATCAAAGAGTAAAGGGCATGACTATGTCTCCCTGTTTGTGGATTTGGATGAGAAGAAAACGATCTTTGTTGGGGAGGGTAAGGGATCTGAGACCATTACTGAATTCAAGAAGGATTTCGTGGCTCACGGGGGCAAGCCTGAGGATGTGACGGATGCGAGCATAGACATGTCTCCGGCATTTATCAAGGGTGTGGAAAAGGAGTTTCCCCAGGCAGAGATCACCTTTGACAAATTTCACATCATGAAGATAATCAACAACGCTGTAGATGAAGTACGTAAGGCAGAAGTCAAGGAGCAAGAGATATTGCGAGGCCAGAAGTATCTGTTTTTAAAGAACAGAGCAAACTTAACGGAAACACAGAAGAAGAGTTTAAGCGCAATAGAATCGATGTCGAGATTAAACTTGAAGACGGTAAGGGCATATCATATTCGTGAAAACTTTCAGGGAATTTACAAGGAGAAGACACAAGAGGATTTTGAGAAATCACTAAAGAAGTGGTATTTCTGGGCAACACACAGCCGGATTGAAGCGATAAAAGAAGCGGCGAAGACGATAAAGCGGCATTGGTCTGGGGTACTTCGATGGTATGACAGCAAGGTAAGCAATGGCATATTGGAGGGGCTCAACAGTTTAGTGCAGGCAGCGAAGGCAAAGGCAAGAGGTTATAGGACATTTAAAAATCTCAAGACAATTATTTACATGCTTACAGGAAAATTAGACTATAGCAAAGTCGGTTTACCCACTTGAAATGAGAAAGAACCTAAAAAAAGTGCGTTTCATTACAGTACCTCCTCCATTCAGCCATAATTTGCTTTCGCAGTATATAACGAGACTCACGGCTGTCCGGTTAACTGTTGAACAAATTCAATTGGTTACTTACAATTGGTTCCAACTCTTGCTTGTAAGCATCTTTAACTATCTGAATGATGGGCCTTTTCTCAAAAATATTGACCTCCAGAATTTGCAGAATTGTGTGGAGGCTGCCGGGTAGATGGAGGCGCTTTTTCATGATCGCCACAAGAAGGTAAATACTGACAGCGGTCCATATCTGAGTTTTGACCGCGTTGGGTGCTGTTCCGTAAAAGGTTTTGATTCTCAAATGTTGTTTGATCCAGCGGAAAAAAAGTTCGACCTGCCAGCGCTGCTTGTAAATATCGGCGACGGTCTTGGCCGGGACGGTAAAGATATTGGTCAGAAATACAAAGCGTTTGTTTGATTCCATATCCATATATGATACTCGGCGCAGGGCATTCGGGTATGCGGCTCTGGATTTCTTGCCTGTGAGGACGATCCGTTGATCGGCACGGAGCCCCAGCGTTTTGTCCACTTTCTGAGAATCGAGGCGGCTGAACCGCAGATTGCTCTTGGCACGAATCACGAAGAAGGCCGGGAACAGGTTCACGGCATAGAACCTGGAAAAGTCTATGTATCCGCGATCCATGGCGATGACGGCATCTTTTTCCAACGGGAGGATATCCAGGATATTGACATCGTGTACATTGCCGGGAGTCAGGCTGATGAACGTCGGAATGGAGCCCCGTAGATCGAGGAAGGTGTGCATCTTGACAGCGGCCTTGGTCTTGCGGAAAAGCGCCCAGGGAAAAAGAGCAAGGCACAAATCGATGGTCGTTGAATCCAGAGCATAGAGGGAGTAATCCAGTTCTATCGCCAATTCTTCGCCCTGATAGAGTTTCCTGGCAATGGAAATGAGATGATAAGCAACATCCTGATAGATTTGGTAATCTCGCGTCTCGTTGGCATCGGCCAGTGTCGATTTTGAAACTTGACCGCGGAATCCGATATGATAGAGTTTCTCGTGGTGGGAGTTTAGGCATGTCTCAATATCCCTCAGGCTTTCCCGGTATGTAAGCTGGGCGAAGGCAAGGCAGAGGAGCTGATCATAACAGGGAAACCTTCTGACCCTATAATTGCCATTGTATCGTTTGACACATTTGTTGAATTCATAACGCGGCAGATGATCCAGTATCTGGGTAAAAACAGTTTTCCCGGTATTCATTGATGGCCCTCCCCCTGATTGTTCGGGGGAAGGTACAGGCTATGGAAAACAATGTAAATTGAAATCGAAAAAACGCAAAATGGCTAATTTATTACCTAATATCAACATATTATATGGTGGTCAATAGACTTTAACCGGACAGTCGTGATACGTTAATTTAAATAGTATGATTTTTTATTTGGAGGTTAGAAATCTATGTCTACCGTTAAAACACTCTCTAAAGGGCAAATTGTCATACCTGTTGCGATAAGAAAAAAATATCACATAGAACCTGGCACAGAGATGCAGATTATGG
>CAYGHY010000352.1:0-2940 GCA_964349435.1 uncultured Oscillospiraceae bacterium | reverse complement strand
CGCTTTTCTGTTTTTATTCGGTTTTTCTTTGTTTTTGTACCAGAAAAAGAATTCTCTTTTGATACTAAAGAACTTGAAGAGGGAGATACTATTACTGCTTCAGTTATGGCGATGGAAAGTAAGGACGGACTGGTTGTTTTGAGTTTGAGAAGGGCTGATCGTGACAAGCTTTGGGATACCTTAAAGGAAAAAATGGAAGAAAATGAAACGCTTGAAGTCAGAGTCACCGGTGCCAATCGAGGTGGTCTTATGGCTGATGCGGGTGGCTTGGTTGGTTTCTTACCTGTTTCACAGTTATCTGTCGAAAACTATCCCAGAGTTGAAGGTGGAGATCCGAATAAAATTTTATATAAATTAAAAAGATTGATAGGAAAAGGGCTGACAGTTAAAATAATCGGCATAGACAGAACTGAGGAAAAGTTAATCTTTTCTGAAAAAGACGCTCTTAGTGAGTCAATGGGTGGAGTCGAGGCACTGTTTGACGAGGGAGAGGTAGTGGAAGGTATGGTATCCGGAATTGCTCCATTTGGCGTCTTTGTCAACCTTAATTCTATCGAAGGTTTAATTCATATTTCTGAGGTCTCTTGGGATCATGTTTCGGATTTGAAAAAAAGATTCGAGGTTGGCCAGAAAATAAAGGCAAAAATTGTCAAAATTGAAGAAGGTAAGGTTTCTTTATCGATTAAAAGATTGACTGATGACCCATGGGTTGAAGAAATGAAGAAATTGAAAGTGGGTAAGAAAGTTAATGGCGAAATCGTAAAAGTAACTGCATATGGAGCATTTGTAAAATTAGACGATGGCTTGGAAGGTTTGGTCCACATGTCAAATGCAAGTGGGGATGTGGAAAAGATCAAGAATCTTCAAGTCGGTGATAAGAAAAAATTTGAAATCATTGAACTTCAACCTGAAGCGAGAAGAATCGGGCTTAGGTTAGTTGAATAATTGATATATCTAAAAAAAGTACTATTTTAAAAAGTTGGCTAAGGCAGAGCAACTGATAATAAGTCAGTGCCCTGTCTTAGTTCTTTGACAGGACGAAAACATCACGCCGTTCGAGGAGAAGGCGATGAATCGGGTGCTGACAGTAGTTCTGCTATCAATTTGTTGTAATGGTATGGCGCAAAGAGGTTATGACAGCGAGGTCGCTGTCCTGACCCATGTCCATACCTACCTCTCCGACGGGGCGTTCACTGGAGAGGTTACCGCCATGGTGGCGGGAATATACGGAGCTGATGCAGTTATCATCTCCGACCACGCCGAGATGGTAAACGAGAAGGCGAAGCTCCTCGGTGCCTATCCGGATACTCCCGGATCAAGGCAGAGGATCTTTATGAGGGAGGATGCGGACCTAGAGAAGTGGATATCCGAATTCAAGGATAGACATTTCTTCGAAAGCCGTTTGGCTCCTCTTATCCCTGGGATGGAGTTAGGTCTGGGGAGCAAGCGACATGCGCATTTACTCGTCTGGGGTGGAGAGCCGGAGGATTACCGAGCAGTAGTCTACACTGCCGGTACAGCAGAAACGGATCCTAAGCGGGCGATGGAACGAATCTATTCGCTCGCTTGTGAGCATGGGTTTGTTTTAGTCCAGGCTCATCCGTTTCACAGTGACTACCCATTCGATCTTGAGTTCGATCCTCCTGATGGCATAACTGTCGGCGTAGAGTTCTTTAATTGCGCCAACGAGGAGGAACAATCCCTTTCGTTTGAGAGGATGCTCGAGTTGCAGGGGGCAAATCCTCAAAACCGTGTGATTGCAACCTCTGGATCTGACTCACACGGTTACGAGCTTTGTCTCGAGCAGGTTCTTGCTCCATTCGAAATACAGAGGGAGGTAATGGATCTCATCAGGGCGCGTTGGTTCAAGAGTCCTGATTATCTTTATCGCCCTTCGTTGTCGAGGCATCAGATCGTTTCAGGAAGTTTTGATCCTGACTCGATCATGAGAAATATCCAAACGGGGCGTTGTTATGCCTCGTTTGAACCGACTTCAAGGCAACGGATCATGTACGCTTCCGCAATGCCCGGGGAGGTATTTGATCCGAGGCAGGGGCCTTTCGAGATGATGTTTTCCGAAAAGCCCGATTGGGTCGAGGTCGGCTTTGCCTTCACGGATGGCAGGGATTTCGAGATGGGTATCCTCGAACCGGTGACGAATCCCTTTCGGTTTAAGGTGGAGGATGTTAGCGAAGGAAGAGAGGGGTGGTTGTTTATCAGGACTCCCCGTATAGTAACGTCGGGGATCAGGGTAAAGCCAACTACCTTGGCTTCTAGGCCGACCCCTTCTGCTCCACCACCTCCTCCTGCTCAAGTCCCGACTCCGAGGCCGACACCAACTCCTACCCCTACTCCTACGCCTACGCCTACGCCTGTTGCCTCGACGCCAGATCCATCGTCATTGATGGGTTACGACTGGTATCTAAGGCATACGGGACGACAGCTTGGCTACTGGTATCAGTTCGACCCGAACTTTTCGGTTGAGGTTCATGTCGGATTCAACCGAAACGGAGAAGGCAAGGCCTTTGTGCGGGTTTACGATCAATGGTCAGAGCATGACCTGCACTTAGGGGAACTTAAGCCTTCTTATATAAGGGTTCAAATACCCTATAAGAAGGATATCTGGGTGGGGAGGCAGGTGTTGGTAGAGTGCCAGTTCATTGACTTCGGTCTCTTGATTGGCACCGATCAAACTATAAGATTCAAAGACAGAATCGACACCTACTTCAATGGTGTTAGAATCATCTACCATAGCAGCGGAAAGGAGTTTACTAGGATCGAAGGTGGTTTGTGGTTCGAGTCCCTTGAGCAGATCAAGGGACCTCGCTGAACCAAAGTCTTACGGACCGGCCGCTGACCAATAATCAACGGCCGGTCGTTTCTTTTTGATTGATGTTTATCAGAAAATATGGTACGATTCATTTACAAAAGATAAATAAT
>CAYGHY010000351.1:0-2964 GCA_964349435.1 uncultured Oscillospiraceae bacterium | reverse complement strand
ATCCTTATCTCATGCACTGATTTATGGAGCGTTGTTTGGATTCTTCACCTATGCTACCTACGATCTGACCAATTTGGCTACGATAAGAGATTGGCCAATCACCATCACCATCATCGATTTGATTTGGGGAACATCACTCTCTGCGGCTGTGAGCTCGATCAGTTATCTGATAATTACGACATTCTTAAAGTAAAGCGAGGCAACTCGCTTTTTTATTGAACTTACTTGATACTTTTGGAATAATATTAAAGCACATTGTTATAAGGGTTTCGTTAGAATTACCAGAATGGTATAATTTAAGAAAATTCATGCAACAAGGAATTTGGAAATTATGACAAATGGTACTCAACAACAAATTCGTAAACAAGCAACTCAATATTCATTACTAGTGATGTTTCAACGAGTGTTGGGATTGTTGTGTTTTCTTGTGGCTGCCGGAACATTTTCATCACTTCAAGGATGGATCTATTTTTCACTTTACTTCTCGTTATCCATCATAACTCTGTTTGTTCTGATGAAGAATAACCAAGAGACATTGAGTGAAAGAGGGAAGAAACATGAAGACACACCTCTTTGGGACAAAATACTATTAGCCATTTATGTGCCCTTGGCTTTCTATGGGATATACATCGTTGCCGGTTTGGATGTTCGATATAACTTGTCATCACCGGATATGACATTGTTCATTGTCGGAATCGTGCTATTTATATTGTCTTCTATTCTTACGGTTTGGCCCGTATTGGAAAACAAGCATTTTGAATCAACCGCTCGAATACAAAGTGATAGAAATCAGACGGTCGTTACAAGTGGTCCTTATCAAATTGTCCGCCATCCTGGATATTCATCAATCATTCTGTGGGCTATTTCTGTTCCGTTGATTTTCGGATCGATAATTACAGTTATCGTATCTTTAACGATCATCGTTATAATCGTAATACGCACATACCTGGAGGATAGGATGCTTAAAAAAGAACTTGACGGATATAAAGAATACTGTGCGAAAACCAAGTATCGGCTTATTCCGTTTATCTGGTAAAAAAACATCGGTATTCCGATGTTTTTTAAATAGGTTCTAAAATAAATGTTGGGGTGAGAAAATAAAAAAGGGACATAAGAAACAATTTCCGATACAATGAATCTGTCAAAACCACATTGAAAGGAATCGTCCCTATGTCCAACTCTGATGATATCATAAAGATTCTCGAACTGGAAGATGTCCAACTCATCAAAATTGAAACCAACGAAAACATTCACTCCATCTTCATTGAAGTTCCCAGAAAAGACCACGAATGTCCGGATTGCCACACCCTGACCCGTGAGATCCATGACTATCGTTGGCAACGTATTTTGGATGTCCCTTTAGCCAGTAAACAAACCTATCTTATTTATCGCAAACGACGATATCGGTGTCCGGACTGTGGGAAGCGTTTCTTTGAGAAGAACACGTTTCTTCCCCGCTATGCTCACACAACCAATCGATTGTTTCTTCGAATATCGCAACTGCTCCATTCGGTCCACTCTCAGAAGTCCATTGCTCAGCAGCTGTTCACCTCGTCTATGCGAGTACACAGAATCTTAGACTCGCTGATTCCCTCACTTGCTGTTCTTCCTCGGGTATTGGGCATTGATGAGTTTCGTGGCAATACAAACAAGACCAAATACCACTGTATTCTGACCGATATTGAAAGCGGACTGCCGGTCGATATCCTGTCCAACCGCACCGAAGCCAGTCTGATTCAGCACTTTCGTAAGTATCAGTACACCCAACAGCTCAAAAACGTCGAATATATCGTCATTGATATGTGGCTCCCCTACTTTACGGTCTTACGAGAGATATTCCCACACGCTACAATCATCATTGATCGTTTCCATATGGTACGACAGGCCATGTGGGCACTGGAAGGAGTTCGCAAGCGGATTCAAAAGCAGATGCCGGACACCCTGCGGATGTATTTCAAAAGAAGCCGGACCATTCTGTTGAAGCGGTCTGACCGACTGATCGTCAACGACTATAGTAATGAAGTTCGTCAACGCGACCGCATGCTTCAATTCTTTCCCGACCTAACCCAGGCTTACTGGCTCAAAGAAGAAATCTTACGGATGGTCAACGAAATACATGATCTGCCCAACGCTCGAACCGCATTGGATCAATGGATTCAAAAAGCAAAAGATTCTCGTATCCCGGAAATGAAGAATGCCATCCGTGCTTATCAAAATTGGCGTAAACCGATTCTCAATTCCTTCGACTGTTCCTACTCCAATGGGGTCACTGAAGGATGTAATAACAAAATCAAAGTCATCAAACGCAATGCATTTGGTCTTCGTAATTTCGACCGATTCAGAACTCGGATTCTCTTGTCCTTTCAAATAAAAAAGGAACTCCTGGTTTAGGAATTCCTGTCATCTCATCGTCTATTGTGAGTTTACCCCAACATTTGACTTAGAGCCTTAATTCGTTTACTTCGTGAATAATTTTGCTTTCAGTGCAACCGAAATCTTTTCAAATATCTGTGGGTTCGATTTTAAATAGCCACGGACCGCTTCTCTGCCCTGCCCGATTTTCTCGCCTTCATAAGAAAACCAAGCTCCAGATTTTTGAATGATCTCATGCTCGACCCCTAAATCGATAACCTCACCGGTTTGTGAAATGCCTTCGCCATACATGATCTCAATGACAGCTAATTTAAAAGGCGGAGCGACTTTATTTTTGACGACCTTGACATTGACCTTATTTCCAATCAAATCGGTTCCAACTTTAATGGCTTCACTTTTGCGAACGTCCAAACGGATTGAAGCGTAAAATTTCAAAGCACGGCCACCCGGAGTAACTTCTGGATTGCCAAACATAATTCCAATTTTCTCACGTAACTGATTGATGAATATAACCGTCGTATTGGAGCGGTTCATAACACCGGATAATTTACGCATCGCCTTTGACATCAACCGCGCGTGTAATCCTACATG
>CAYGHY010000350.1:1957-2965 GCA_964349435.1 uncultured Oscillospiraceae bacterium | reverse complement strand
ATACATACCAGCCGGTGATCGGTTTATTCAATTCAACGTACGCGGTTTTCCATCTGCGCAGGTCCCAATACCCTTTTCCCTCGAATGCCAGTTCGATGGTACGTTCCCGCTGGATAATCTCTCTTCTTCCTGCCAAAGTATTTGGTTTTTCCGGATTTCTGGAATAGATGCCCCAGCTCCATTCAACACCGTTCAATCCGGCTCGTTCACGTACCTTGTCCACATATTCCAGCACATCACTTTTTGATCCACCCGCTTCGTTAAGCGCTTCCGCGTAAAGCAGATAGAGATCAGCCAACCGTATCACCGGCCAAGCATAGGGTGTTGGTGAGGCAGATGTGCCGGATGCCACAACCGATTTGTAATGATTCAGCTTCTTGGCTGAATAACCTGTCAGGTTGTGTCCGTTCAGATACATGCTACCAGCAGGCTGCCCCAGTTTCATTTGTGCGTAGAGCGGATCCTCTTCATTGAGAAAAGATGATCCGAACCATACATTTCCGTCGAATACCATATCGGCATAAAACCTGGGCTCACGATCAAAGTTCAGACCTACCGTGGTATATCCCTCTTTGATATAATATTTCTCTTTTGCCGTAGCAGCTCTTACATCGTAGATACCTGCCATATTGTAGGAGATGTCTTCATCAATGGGAACTCCGTTTTTGGAATAGAATTTCTCTACAAACTTCAAGGGAACATTCATCCTTGCAGTATAGGATCCGTTTGTAGAGCCACTCACCAATGATCGTGGCCAGTTATAGGCTGAGATTGTTCCCGAACCACCCACCCAGCAGTTGGGGTTTGCCCAGATCACCTCCTTGTTGAAATTTTCCGTGACAGAGCCGCGTATACTCAGTTTCACCCTGGTCTCATCCGAGATATCCATGCCTTCATCAAACAGATAGAGTGAATGTCCCCTCTCTTCTACGAAGTCGATCGCTTCCTTGCAGGCATCGGCCGCTTCTACCCATCGCTGAAGCTTCTCTTCTTCAGTCTTGTCGGGGT
>CAYGHY010000350.1:0-1947 GCA_964349435.1 uncultured Oscillospiraceae bacterium | reverse complement strand
GTTGAAGATAGCCACTCCCCGGTTGTCTACAACATCAGCATAGTCCCTGTTTCCATTAAAAAGGGGACTTGCCCAGGTCACCAACACATAGGCTTTTAGGCTCATGGCTATTCCTTTGGTGATTCTTCCCAGTTCTTCTGTTTCGTTGAAAATCTGTTCGGGAATATACTCGTTGTTGATCACAGTATCCAACAAATTGACAATATACCCAAAACATTCATCTATTGTGTTTCTGTATACCTTGCTATCCTGAATAGAGGTATTTACCGGAAGATTTTTGTCTTTTATGTAGATGGGGCCATATTGACGTACCAGCCAGAAGTGATAATAGGCTTTCAGGAAGTTAGCCTCACCGATCCATCGTGTGCGCTCATCCTCTTCCATATCGGGAACAAGGTGAATGTTCTCCAGGAAAATATTACAATCACTGATTCCTTGGTACAGCGAGCTTCCGGCAGCGTTCAGGTTGCCATATCCTCTCCAGGCATCGGCTGTGGGTGAGTCAGCTCTCTGCGCCCCATATTGTATGGATCGTCCAACCCCACCGATGGAACCATTGGAGTTGATGTCGTCAGAAGCACAAAAGAAATCTTCACCTGCAGTAAGTCCGGGATTGGATGTTATGCTTCCCTGCTGGGGCATATAGGCGAAACAGGTAAAGAGGTATTTCTCTGCCGAGTAGCGTGTTGTAAATGCGTTGTCTATGGTTGCAATACCATCAGGCACAATATCCAGGTAGTTGCATGATGAGAGGCTGAAGATAAGTGCAATGAGCCCCGCATTGATTGTTTTTACATATCTGTTCATTGTATAATTCAGTATTAAAATGTTAAGTTTAACCCTACATTCAGGACACGCTGTATGGGGTAGTTGAAGGCACTTCCACCCTGTTCCACATCCCATAAGTCAAACGCACTCCATATCCATAGGTTGTTTCCACTCAGATAGAAACGCAACAGGTCCACACCAAATTTCTGAGTGAGCTTTCTGGGAAGTGTATAGCCCATCTCGGCCGACTTCAATCGCAGGAATGAGCCGTCACGCATAAACCAGGTGCTGGTCTGCGCATTGTTGTTGATGCTGTTGGTTGACAGACGTGGCCAGAGGGCATAGATATCACGGGTATCCTCATTCCAGTAGCTTTCAGCAATAAATTGTGTCAATTGATTGATTCCAATCAACCCATTGTTCGTGTCTCTTCTGAAAAAGGGTGACATCTCTGCGTAACTGATCCAGAAAGATTCGTTTGCAAGTCCCTGGAAAAATAGAGAGACATCAAAATTCTTGTGGCCAAAGGATGCCCCGAACCCATATATGATTTCGGGAGTAGTTGGATATCCAATCGGCACCTGGTCGAGGTCTGTAATCTGACCATCACCGTTCACATCACGGTACTTGATATCGCCTGCCAAGTATGTTCCGAACTGAGTGGGTGAATTGGTCACTTCATTGTCATCGACAAACAATCTCTCGGCAATATACCCCCATCGCTGATTTACCGGGTAACCTACTCTTGACCTCCACCACTCCTTCTCATAGTACAATTCATCATATACCGAATACTCCCCACGGGCAAAGGTGTAATTCCCCATGAGTTGAAGCCATGTATCCTTGTTAAACGATTTGTCCCAGGCAAGAGAGAGATCAATTCCATAAGATTTTGCTTCACCCACATTGGCTTGTGGAATAACCCACAATCCCATGGTAGAAGGGATATTCGAACGTGTTTGTAAAATATCCGAACGATTTTCGATATAATATTCCCCGATCAGGGAGAAACCGTTTTTTAGTTCCAACTCCAGTGCAAAATTTGCTTTCGTTGCTATTTCCCAGGTGATGTTGGGATCTGAATAGCGTCCAATGGAAATACCGCTGTTACTGTATCTTCTCTCATAACCAAAGCGTTGGGTGAGATCGGTATTGTTCATGTTGATTTCAGACAGGTAC
>CAYGHY010000349.1:0-2985 GCA_964349435.1 uncultured Oscillospiraceae bacterium | reverse complement strand
AGCGAAGCGAATTTTCTTGAATATATGGAAGATATTTGATATGTGAGGGATTATTATGCAGGTAGGGGATTTTTTTGACGGAAGATATATTATTGAAAAAATACTGGGCAGGGGTGGAATGGGTTCGGTTTATCTGGCACGGAACATCAATACGGGCACCTTCTGGGCAATTAAAGAAGTATGCAAAAAGGAGGGCGAAGCTGTTGATTTTCTGGCAGAGCCAAATCTGATTAAAAAGCTGGAACATCCTGCTCTGCCCAGATTATTTGACATTCTTGAGCAAGATGGAAGGTTTTACATGGTGTACGACTATATAGACGGCATGTCTCTTGATAAAAAACTTGATGCAGAAAAGAGGATAAAGGAGGAAATTGTCACCGACTGGGCTATTCAGTTGTGTAAGGCGTTGGCATACCTTCATTCTCTCCAGCCGAATCCCATTATCTACAGAGACATGAAGCCGTCTAATATTATGCTGACAAGCAATGGAACTCTCAAGCTTATTGATTTTGGCATAGCTCGGGAATATAAGCCCCTATCCGGCGGGGATACGGTTTATATAGGCACTCGAGGGTATGCTGCCCCGGAGCAGTATGGCACCGGGCAGACAAGCCCTGCCTCGGACATCTACAGCCTGGGTGTTACGCTTCATCATCTGCTTACAGGCAAGAACCCGATAGAACCTCCTTTTGGGTCGAAGCCTATCAGATGTTTTGATACTGTGCTTTCACTTGAAATGGAAGAAATCATATTAAAGTGTACCAGGGAAAATTCTGATGAACGTTTTCAAAGCGCAGAGGAGCTTCTTAATGAACTGGAGGCTTTGCAGAGGAAATATGAAATAGGGCCGCAAGGAAAGGTTGGATCAGATGCTTCCGGTAAATATTCAAGCGGCGTAAATGTCAGGGCGGGTACCGGAAAGGCTGGCAAATTGCCTGAGCTCCAAGCCAGCTTCAGAAAGCTGGTAATAACTGTTTGGGATAATGCCGAGTTTGGCTGTGAGCTTGCTTATATGGCGGCAAAACATACACATGGAGCGGTGTTGCTGGTTGATCTTGATTTACTTGCGCCTAAGGCCGATCTTTTTCTCAAAATAAAGAAGTTTCCGTCGAGATCTATACAGGGCTGTATATATGGACATTCCGGACTTGATATGGTTATGGACGCCATCGGCAAAAACTCCCTTACCGCAGAACAGTTGCAGAAGGCAGCAATCGTCATGAGGGAATTGAAAAACCTCCATGTTCTCACCGGCAATTACCGGCCGGAAAACTATGAATATTATAGTGAGGAAAGTGTTCCAATGCTTATTGATAAGTGCTACCGTACCTTTGATATAACCATACTGCTTGTCAACAGGTTTATATATGATGCTTTCACATTGGCTGCCCTTTTAAGATCCGATATAAACATTGCAGCAATCAGGTGTGATATTGACAAGTTTCGTGAATTCAATACATATATTGCATTTTTGAAGGAAAAACAAAACTTAATTCATGAAAAAACCCAATTTGTCCTTTTCGAATATGAAAAAGCTGCAAGCTTGTGTATGAGTGAGGCGAAGGAGGCCACACAGAACAATATACTCGGAAAGGTTTCCATAAGCAGAAGACGCACACTGTACAGAAACATGAAGGGCGCATATGCAGCCCATATGGAAAACGAAATTATAAATGAGTATGTCCGGTTGCTGGAAAAGTTGGGTTTGGTGCCTGTTCCAGGCACTTTGGTCAAAATTGGAATGTTCCTTAAAGGCTGTTTACAAAGCAAATGTGATCGTAAAGAAATATCAAAGAAGGCACTGGAGGTGTAACTGATGCCTGTTGTCAAATCACATCACAAGCTGTTTTGCGAAAATTTCGCAAGTGCGGAAAAAAGCATCGGCGATATTAACATGATTGTGTCGAGCATTACAAATAATATTCTGAAGGATTGGCCCGGACTGGTAGCAGATGTGTCCAGCGGGCGTGCCGGCAGGAGTGTTCTTGAAACTGCGGTCGTTAAGGACATTGATATTAATAAATATCATTATGGCATATTCAGAGATGAATTGATCCGTAAGGTCTTTGACTTCATGTTCGGTTATGGAGAACTGCAGCCATACATTGAAGAAGAGGATATTACGGATATAGACGGTACGAGGTTCAATCAATTTGTCATTAAACGCCATGGCGTACGCAGCAAAATACCTGTTAATTTCGGTAACGAAAGAATCTTTGACACCTATTGTAAGTTGATCGCTGTCAGAAACGGGGGAATACTAAATGAAAACGACAGTCACTGCAGAGTGGCGGATGAAAAAAACAGGCTCAGAATTAATGTCTCAATAAAGCCAAGGAATATTGTCGGGCCGGCCATCAGTATCAGAAAACACCGCAGAAACAGCTATACACTGGACGATTTACAACGACTCGGAATGCTGGGTGATGAACTTGTACACATGATTAGAGGGTTTGCGCAAAGAGACGTAACAGTATTATTTTGCGGCAAGGGTGCTGCGGGTAAGACAACATTGCTGAGAGCCTTTATCAATATATTGCCTGAGATGGAGAGAGTGCTGACAGTGGAATCTGATGCCGAGATTTATCCGGAAAAGCCTTACTGTATCGAGCAAAGGATAAAAAAACAGAATGAGGGCGGAAGGCCGATAACGCTGAAGGAGCTTGTCAAGGATGGACTTACGATGTCACTGGACACCTATTGCGTGGGTGAAATAACAGGAGATGAGGCTTGGGAATTTATAAAGGCTGCTTTTTCCGGTCACAGGGGAATTGCAACTATGCATTCAGAAAGCGCGGGCGACGCATTTGGCAGACTCCTTACGCTAAGCCAGGGAGCCAATATCGGAGAAAGCGAAAAAACGGTCAAAGAGACGCTGGGCAGGAGTATCAACGTCATATTCTATCTTAAAGATTTCAAGGTAGTCGAAGTGCTTGAAGTGACAGGCTATGACAGTGGTTGCGACCGTTTTGTTTATAACAGGCT
>CAYGHY010000348.1:0-2992 GCA_964349435.1 uncultured Oscillospiraceae bacterium | reverse complement strand
CATTTATAGACCATTCTATCGAATCCTTCCTGCTCCAATCATATGTTTCCATAGAATACTCAAAAAATGAGACAGGGATCTTTTCGCCCGCCGCTATCCAAAGTTTTTTCGCGTTAACAAAAGCCCATCTAGCGCCCTGTTTCTTTGTAGGGTATGCGTTTATTCCAATCATGTCGCATTCTTTCAAGCCATTGATATAATCAGCTGCGCTTTTGCTGTGTTTATTAAGACTTTTATTGTTATAATCAGCGGCAATCGCGCAAGCGATCAAAATATTATCAGCTTTAACTTTATTGCGCACACTGACAATCATTTTCATCTGTCTGTTGAAAATATCGGGATCTATATAACAATCTCTTGTTGCTCCATCGCTCCACGCCGGCCACTGGCCTTGTATATCCCACGCCGGGATCAACACTATACTTTTAATCCCGCGCACCTTAAGGTCGCAAGTTAATCTATTGAAAAAGTATTCTGTTTCTCTTTCGTTGATTGATTCAAAGTTGTGAATAAACAATCCTACAGTAGGCCTCAGTCCTCCGTCATTTATTGTTTTGATGACATCGATCAATTCGTCATAATTGATCGAGTATTCCCCTCTATGATTATTGTCTTGATATCCAGGTTTTTCAAGATCTCCGTTTTCTTTTAATGTTGCAAAGAATTGTGGATGTACTGTGTTAAGCTTTAATCCCCACCCCATAAAATCTTTGTAATGTCCCGGGGAGCTTGGTCCGGTCCAGTGAGTCACGTCCCAACAGCCTATTGTAAGTTTGTCGGGTGATTTAATAAGTGAGCTCCAAACCTCATTATGGCTCGCAATGGCGCAACCATAAAGAGATATCATTAGTAATGCAACCCATGCCGCTTTTTTCATTGTTTGTATTTTATCAAACTTGCTATGCTATTTACCAGTCCTTTGAATCCCACAAATCTTGACAATCCATAAACAGCACAGAACAGGTTGATTTCCGGAAATATGTCATAATAGAACCCGCTGGCTATATTCTGGATCGACTTTATTGTCATTACAGGTATTAGAAATGCCAATCCGGACAATTCAAACAAGCCCAAAGGACTATCAACAGATGTCTTTGCTCTTGATGGAGATTTATACACTTGGTCGTCCTCACTCTTAAATAAAACCTGCAAAGATTTCTTTACACCGCGAAGGTAATAGAAATTCATAAATATATTCATTGCAAGGCCATCCAATTTGTTCAGGAAAGAATATCCCGTATCTTTTAAAATAGCACAATAAGTTGCAATATAAAACAAGAAGGGCATTGTTTCAATGGCAAAGTTCTGATGATGAAGAGGAGACTCCAAAAGAAGGCTCCCTGTAATGGCCAACGGCAGGAGATTTAATCCTAATATGTAATTGGTTCTTAATAGCGTTTCTGTCAAACTTTTTGGGGTATAGTTTCCTTTCAAGATGTCGCGGATGAACATTGAAGCGATCCTAAAACCGCCGGAAGCCCATCTCTCGCGTTGGACTTGAATATCATGAAGTTCTTGAGGGCTGAATGTCTGACAGGCTCTTTCAGGAGATATCACAATATCGTATCCATTTTTGAGCACATTGTTATATCCGCTTTCAACATCTTCTATCAGTGTTACTGCCATGAATGATTTTCTGTGGGCTAATGCGTCCCAACGGAATACTCCATTATTTCCAAGCCAGAATATACTGTTTAAAGCCCCATATCCTATTGACATAGGAATGAACCAGTGCGAATGTATGCCGGAAGCGGAAGCTGCTGGTGTCGGTTCCGGACTTGGTATGGAATATGGGGATTGTATTAATCCGACGCCATGATGTTCGTCTTTCTCCAGATAGCCAACTTTGCGGGCTATATAGGAAAGAGCTGGAATATTATCCGTGTCAAAAACAGAGAAATAACGCGGGGCTTCAAATTCTGTGCCAGTATCAGAAGGGTTCAAAATCAAATTCCCATCCGCATCTTGACTTTCTTCCCATGTTTGTCCAAGAAGCGAAGTGTATGCTGTCAAGTTCCCTGCTTTTGTTTTTTCTTGTTCAAGATTTCTATATTTAGTTCTTGTAAAAATATCGAGATCTGCATTGAAAGCCCTGGAACACTCAACTTGCATTTGTTCAGCTTTTGCCGTCGATTCACTATTCAAAGAAGCTCTGTCCATATCTTGGCATTCGCGAGATCTTAATGAAAAATATGTTGCTTGCGATTCAAGATTCGCAACTAAATACTCATCAGTTGGATATTTTGATTCTGATTCTCGGAAATATCGGGCTTTATCCGAATACCATTGACTTATCCCGGAATAAACATCCGAAAGCCTGGAGAATTCTTGCTGAATATCTGCGTCTGTTGCATAATGTTGGACAACATTAGCGCTTGCGCTAAGATGCTGCACCCCTAATTCATCCCTTATGGAATCAACAACACCTTGCACTTCGGCTGTATTTCTCTGAACTGAAGGATCAGAACTGTACACATCATTTCCAAGCAAGAGCACAACCCTTTTGTTCCCATATGTCTGTAAAACATGGCTCCACAGAGATCTTTCTATCATAGAGGGAGGTTCCATATAGGCAGGGATAACAGTGGTACATGCAGGCAAATCTTGATCAAAGCTCATAGCTTGTTCCTCTTCGCGACTAACTTCTGAAAAACTGTTTGAAACAGCAAATGCTTTAAGCCGGGTAATGTGAAAAAGGATAGTCTGTGATAAGAAATACAGGCTTGGTAAAAGCCACGCGGATTCAAGAAGGGCATTTGTTGCGTTTCCGGAGCTATAGTTGTTTGCAATTGTGTTAGCAACAAAAAGGTTAGTGAAGATGGAGGCCCCGGTTGAGACTTTATACAATCCTCTTGCGGCATAATATTCTTTGGCGATATTTGGGTTTCTGCCTCTTAGTCCATTATCGAAAGCAGCTCTAATTGTGTCCATTGAAGAATTGTTTATTGTAATCCCTTCTTCAGGAAAGAAGTCGAATACGGGAAGATTGCTC
>CAYGHY010000347.1:0-2998 GCA_964349435.1 uncultured Oscillospiraceae bacterium | reverse complement strand
TATTATCCTGGCTTGAGTGGGTTCTTGCCCGCCCGAAGTTCGGACTAGTATTCTTGTTTATTCCGGACAAACTGACCCCTCATTCCGGCTAATTGACCCCCCTCTGCCGGAGGCCAACCCCGTGAGGGCAATAGTGAGCGGTTATCAATGAACGATCAACAAAAGTAAAAATTTATTCTTTTCTTCTTTTTCTCATAGATTCTCCTGACAGTTCCAGCCTGTGAGCAGTATGTACCAGCCGGTCAAGGATAGCATCCGCAACAGTACTTTCTCCGATGATTTCGTGCCATTTAGCCACCGGGACTTGTGAAGCAATTATCGTTGAACTTTTCTGGTGGCGGTCTTCTATGATTTCCAGAAGCATCATGCGTGTCATCTCATCAAGAGGTTGCATGCCAAAGTCATCAAGAATAAGGAGATCCTGCCTCTCCAGACGTTTTATTTGACGCAAGTACGATTCGTCAGCTCTGGACATTCGAAGCACTGTAAAGAGTTTTTGAGCTATAAAATAGCTGACCTTATAGCCAAGCTGACAGGCCTGATGACCCAGCGCTGTTGCGATATAGCTTTTACCGACGCCGGTTGGCCCAGTAATAAGGACATTGTCTCCGGATTTAACAAAAGCACCGTCAGCCAGACGTAGAAGTTGGGTTTTGTTAATACCTCTTGAAGAGATGAAGTCTATTTCTTCCATACTTGCCTGCATTCGGAACTTTGCATTGCTCAACCGCCGGCCAGCTTTCTGGTTCTCCCGCTCCTGAAGCTCCGCCTGAAGAATGAGGTTTAACATCTCATCATTACTGATTGAGTGCATATTCTTTGTCGAGATAATGCCCTCGTAGGCTGCCCTCATACCTGGCAAGCGTAAATGCTGCATTAACTGTATAATTTCGTGTGTCATAGTGTTTTAATTTTGTTGTTTATTGATAGTACTCTGCCCCGCGTATGTTTGGATGCGTTGGCATTGCGATAATCTCTGATCTGGGCTCTATCCTGTCAAGCTTATTGTTGATTATCTGCTCAATAACTTTGTAATTGTATACTCCGTATTCTCCGGCCCTGATACATGCAGCAACGAGGCGCTCCCGTCCGGCCTTGCGATCAAAGGAGAGGATGCCTGCACAACTGCGGTAAGTTTGCTCGGGATATGATCTGTTCTCAAGAACTTTTTCTATGTAGGACTTTACCTGGGGGTCTATCCTGTCAGCCCATTCGATGAACTTTGAAGGGTTCCACTCGCTTACAAACTGATGGCTCGATGGGAGATGCTCTTTTACCGTGGTATACTTATAAGGCCTGCGGTCTCTGATGTGATAGGCAATGCGCTCTCCATGAAGGTAAATGCTGACATGGCTGGCCGTGTAAACAAGCTTTACCTTTTGCCCAATATACTTGTAAGGCACACTGTAGTAGTGGCGGTCCCGGTGAAGCTGAACATGACTGTTCTTCATTACTTTAACGCTGAGGTATTCCTTTAACTCCCAGCGATCAAGCGACAGAGGCTGCAGGCATGGAAGCTCTTCAGCATTAAAAAGCTCATTACGGCTTTCTTTGCGGCCCTGCAGGGGAAGATTGTTATGTTCTTCGAGTAACTCCATAATGGCGTCATTGAGTTCCTCTATGCTAGTAAATACGCGGTCCCTTAAGGGTGCATAGATCCTTGTGTATATTATCTGAACCATCCTCTCCACCCATGCCTTGTCTCTCGGTTTACGGCTGCGGGCAGGAACGATTGCCATTCCATAATGATTGCCCAGATCCAAAAGATCCCGGTTAATGTCTGCCTCCCACTTGTCTGCCTTGTCGACAGCGGATTTCATATTATCAGGAACCAATGCTCTTGGACTGCCTCCGTAATAGTGCACGGCACGTACAACGCAGTCCAGAAGATATTCTTTCTGCTGGCTCCATACTGCCCTGACATAGGTCTTGCCACTGTAACCAAGTACTGAGATAAATACTTCAACGACCTTGACCTCACCGCTTGCAGAGTCTACAACCGACAGCTTCTTGCCGGCAAAATCAATGTACATCTTGTCTCCGGCAACCTGCTCTATGTGAAGAGACACATCCTGATTGGAAAGATACTTGCTCAGGTAGTCACAAAACTGTGTATAGCTGTATCCATCAGGATTACGCGTCCGGTATTCTCCCCATAGGATCTGACGAGTAACTCCAGTGCGCACAAGTTCTGATTGAACGTATGGAAAAAACTCAAATAATACCGACTTCTTCTCTTCTGTCTTTGATCCAGGGGGGTCGCTCTTTTCCGACAGATACCCTTTTACGGTATTCTTTGACAATCTCAACTCCCTGGCTATAGCCTTCTTGCTATATCCTAGATCACTTAACAATTTAATTTGTCCTCTGACTTCCATGCTTATTGTCCTGTTTGCCATTGTCCCTGTTTTTTGCAAAGCAATAAAACAGGTCGCTCACCAGGGGGTCAATATGCCGGAATGTCAGTCGAAAAACTTTCCCAGAGGGGTCAGTTTCGCCGGAATGGCAGTCTTTTTCCCGATCCTTCAGGGGGTCAGTTTCACCGGAATAAGGGGTCAATTTCCCCGGAATAGGGGGTCAGTTTGGTTCGGAATAAACACCCGCTTTGTCCAAATGCACAAATGGATATAAATAGTGCTGTTAAAGTAAATATTAACTTCCTCATTGTTATCTATATTATTTTCTTTTTCTATTAGACAGAAAGAGCGTGGACCTACATCTTACTGCCCTGTAGGTACCGCCAGGCACCCCATCCACAATAAGCAAAGCCCACGCCGTGCGTGAGCGTCTGCCTACTATTCCTGTGGATGTTTAAAAACTGGCGGTTTTACAGTGCAAGAACAATAGCTTACGCTATATCTTGTATGTCAATTAAATATCTGTCTCTTCTTAAGCCTGATTTTATATACATTCAAATGTACGAATATTCCGGACTGGTTGATGTAGGCAAAGCAAAAAGCGGTATACCTGATTCATGAAGTGTCTCGCTGCATTTCCT
>CAYGHY010000346.1:0-3042 GCA_964349435.1 uncultured Oscillospiraceae bacterium | reverse complement strand
AACAAGATAAATTCGCTTTGGTTTTAAGTCATGAGCGAAGCGAATTTTCTTGAACTTTTTACCTTAAATATATGCCTTGAAATGAATGCATAAAACAGAGGGGGTGTGATCCCCCCCCCTGTTACTGCTAAACCTGTTTATAATCACTATTGCCGGCAGGCTTTAACGGCAGCGTCGGCAGCGGAAGCTGCGTCGTTTGTGTATATGTCGGCTCCGATATTGTCAGCATAGCTTTGGGTTACCGGTGCGCCACCGATCATAATGGTTACCTTGTCACGAATGCCAGCCTGGACGGCTGCATTTACTACATTTTTCATTTCACCCATGGTAGTGGTCAGAAGCGCTGAACAGGCGATTATCTGTGCATTTTCATTTATAGCGCTTTCAATGAATTTTTCTGCAGACACATCAATGCCAATATCAATTACCTCCAGCCCCTTGCCTTCCATCATCATTCTGACAAGGTTCTTGCCTATGTCATGAAGATCGCCGGCCACGGTGCCCAGCACAACTTTACCTGCAGCCTTAACACCGCTTGCGGCAAGCAGCGGCTTCAGGATCTCAGTACCTGCGTTCATTGCCCTTGCTGCAATCAGTACATCGGGCACATATACCTCATTATTTTTAAACTTTTCGCCGATGATGCCCATACCGGCCAGCAAGCCTTCTTTCAGTACTGCTTCTGCGGTCAGTCCTTCGTCAATTGCCTTCTGTACAAGCTCTTTAACCAGCTTTGCTTTACCGATCTGGAGGTTCTGTGATATTTCATTCAGGATGTTCATAGTAAATCCCCCTAACAATAAGCTTTTAATTTCCTTGTGTACATTCTACATATGACAAGCATGATTGTATTGAAAATATATCACCTTTTTTGTAAAATTATTGACATCTCAATACAACGAAAAAAGACTTGTGACCGCAAATTTTTTCACTTTTATTACCTTAAGCGCTTGTTGCGGGAGTCGCGCAGAGTTTCAAAGGTTGTTGTGACAATTATGGCTGGAAATGTTACAATAAATAGTAATAGTATCAGACAATAATATGAGGTTGTGACATGCAGACGGCTGAACTGATGGAGCTCGCACTGAAAGCAGGTGAGATTATGCTCACCAGCGGAGCGGAAATTTACAGGGTAGAAGAGACTATCATAAGAATATGCAGCGGCTATAATGTGCAATGCGAGAGTTTTGTATTGCCGACAGGCAT
Organism: uncultured Oscillospiraceae bacterium; assembly: GCA_964349435.1. Taxonomy (GTDB): domain Bacteria; phylum Bacillota; class Clostridia; order Acetivibrionales; family DTU013; genus CAYGHY01. The sequence continues at coordinate 1,836 of CAYGHY010000346.1, read as the reverse complement.
TTTTATATCACTCCGCAATGAAGAGGGCAGTATGCATACATCTTTTAAACGTATCCGCCAGCATTCGTTTGATTTAAATAGAATAGACAGGGTGAATACCTTCTCCAGAAGTCTGAAGGATTCCAATATGAGTTATGAAACTGCTGCAGAGCTTCTTGCCGGAATAGAGTCAAGCAAAAAGCATAGCCTGCCGGTAAGACTTGCAGCAGCAGCGGTTGGCTCTTTTGTATTTACATTGCTTTTTAAGGGCGGCAGCTATGACGCTATATCGGCTGCAATCATCGGGCTGCTGGTTTATTTTATGAAGGATGGGCTAAGTAAAAAAGGCTTTTTTCAAATTTTCGAATTATTCACAGCCGGTTTGGTTGCGGGCTTTTTAAGTGTTGCCGCAGTTCGTCTTTTCCCGTCGCTTGACGAGTACAAGATCATTATTGGCGCTGTGATGCTTTACCTGCCTGGTATGGCTATTACCAACGGAATTAAGGATGCGTTCCACGGAGATCTTGTTGCAAGCTTCACAAGATTGGGAGAAGCTTTTATTATAGCTGCTGCAGTGGCGGCAGGGGTTGGTATATCTCTTACGATTGGAATGAATTTGGGGTGATGGGATGCAGGAGTTAACACTGGCTTTTCTGGGCAGTTTTTGTACGGGGCTGCTTTTTAATGTAAGGGGATATAAGCTTTTTTATACCGGACTATCAGGGGCGGCGGGCTGGATCGTACACATATGGCTGTTGCATTTTACAGGCAATTCCATCATGTCCATCTTTGCCGGCGCTATCGCAGTTGGAATATATAGCGAAAGTGCAGCGAGGCTTTTGAAAGCACCTTCAACTATATTTTCCATACCGGGGATTTTCCCGATTGTTCCCGGAATTGCTGCGTACGAAACGATCCAACTGATAACCGCCGACAACCTGTATGAGGCCGGCGGTAAACTGGTTGAGACGCTGGCGGGTTCAGGTGCGATAGCTTTTGGCATACTGCTTGTGACGGCAATATTCAAATTTGCTTCGAAACAAAGAGCCGTCTTAATGGTAAAGGAGCCATATCACAAGTAAAATTTAGACATAGCTCCTTCCGGTTTATAGCGGCTTCATAAACAACTGTGTCCAGTAGCTCACTCCATTCTTGTTTTTCGCCAGCCCGACACCTATCTCCATATATGTCGCGTTCAGTATATTGCTTCTATGCCCCGGTGAATTCATCCAGCCATTCATGACTTCTGCCGGCGTTCTCTGACCATATGCAATATTCTCACCGGCGGCCGAGAAACGCAGACCAAAGGATTCCATCATTCTGAAGGGTGAGCCGTATGTCGGAGAAGTATGGCTGAAGTATCCTTTGTTTGCCATATCTGCAGACTTATACCTGGCTACTCTGCAAAGCTGCCAGTTGGTTTTTAACTGCTGAAGCCCCGCTTTTGACCTTTGCACGTTAACGAGCCGGATGACTTCATCTTCCTGGGTGGTGGTTGTTACGGTGGGAATAGTAAGTTTTTGACCGGGATAAATTATTGCGGGGTTTTTTATCTGCGGGTTGGCGGCAATTATCTCGCTGATTCCTACCTGGTTTCTGCTGGCAATCTTCCAAATAGTATCGCCGGGCATAACGGTATAAGTCGATTGTGCGAATACATGGGTAGTAAATACCAGCAAAAATATAAATATTAATAGTGCTCTCTTCCTCATTTCATCACCTCGAAGATATGTTTTGAAGATTTTAATAGAATCATGCTGGCAATATCATGAATTTAAGCTTGTAATTGCATGCGGGGTATTATAACCTGAATTCCGCATGAAATTAGCGTAGACAAGTTTCGACAGAGTCTAAGAT
>CAYGHY010000345.1:0-3069 GCA_964349435.1 uncultured Oscillospiraceae bacterium | reverse complement strand
ATTATATATTGCGTATTAAAATTAGTAAAGTAATTTTAAGAACGATGTACTAGTACCAAGTCTTTTTCGCAACTTTGGACTATGTTACCCATGTTACGTTGCCTGCTTGTCCAGAGAGTTATTCGCCTCCACGCTCAGGTACGACTTGATTACCCACAAGTCTGCCGCGCAATTCATCAGGTACACAGTCACCAACCGCAGATATAATTCCGGGTTTGAGATGATGCCTAATACCCTGGTTTTTCGAGGAATTCACTTCCTTTCCATGGCTCCAAATCACACCAGATTCAGTAAATCATTCAGGGCTTGCACCCCCCAAATAGTTTGACAGTTGAGGTGAGAGGGGTGCATTTTCATTGGAAGAAAAGCCGTTTTTGTCTACTTAGATTGGAAACCACAGAAGATTTCTTCGATGAGAGTATATTGCGAATCGCATTATTTTACAAGGGAAATTTGGCCATTGTATCATTTCTTGAGTGTCTGTCTATAAATCACACCCCCCCTACCACCTATTGATAGAAGGCATTCTGTCAGAAGGTGGTTTTCTTTTATATCGGTATAGCCAAAATCCGTTGATATATAAAGGATTTCTCGATGCTTTGAGCCTTGGCGCAACGCATATTTTTCGCGCTGAAACAGTGATTTTTATCTATATATTGTGGTTGTCCATTTTGAATCTCAATACGCCCAATCATATAGTTTGACAGTTGCCAGGGGGGTGCATTCTCCTTGAAATAGTATGACAGTTGAGGTTTTACAAGGGAAAACGGACGCTGTATGGTTGTGGGGGTGAGGTAGTGGCTAGATTTTAGTCTATTCATATATAACAACTTATTCTTATCATAAAGTAGACTAAATACCCTATTTGCACTTGCTATTCTTTAAAAACAGAGCGTACATGTTGATGCAGAATTACTTCTAAGGAGGATAAAAATGAGCGCAAATGTACGAATTATTCCAGGCAGCGATCCATTTCTTTTACGTCGGAAACACCAACCTGAAAAAGCCCGAATACTATTTGATCCGCCAAATCAGGAAAGAGTTATTGTCATCTACTGGCGCGGGGCCAAATGCGGATTTTTCGACGCAATGGTGGAGGATATTGACAAGAACAACTCTCTTCTGCATAAGTTCCCTATCCGGCATGAGTACGTCTCCGGCCAACGCAAGCCATTGCCCGCTGACACGCCGCTTCCAAAAGAATGGCTTGATGAGCACGATGAGCATGTGGAAATCAGGGCGTATCCCGGAGGCAGGATCCTGTATGATTTGCAGTACACGCCCAGGCTACTTTGCTTGAATTCGGATGCTGTGTAGGCTATTCAAGTCGCGGGTGTTTTTGAGTGTTTTAATAATATATATTTCTTGTTTGCGTGGGTCCGGATATTGCTTCCTTCGTTAGGTAGGTGTATTATTTGCTTGTTTAGAAATTGTTATGAGACACACTTTTATAGCCGACATTCATTGAGCTGTAACGACAGACAAATGCAATAACCGACGGGGACATAAAAGGGGGTGAAAATGCTTCAAGGCACGGATCTTCCGCGATTCCTTTCTTCACACGGAATACCGCACCCTGAAGGCGCATGGAGAAGCGCAGCTCCCTTTGGCATTATTCAATGTAATAATCATTAAGAAAAATGGCATACCTGTTATTCCGTAAACATCATCAACAAGATATTGACTGTAAAGACAAACTTTAGACTGTTATGACAGTTCCCTGACCTCGCCTGGCATGTGGCTGGGATGTATGTTCGACCGCAGATATACGAGTACAAGACTTGCCCGACCTTTCATATTTCGACCTTACATCTGTCTCTGAACCGCACGAGCGACTCAGGGACCATTATGCCGCCGAGAAAGAGAGGAATCATCGCATGAAAAGGACACTGTCCATTCTTCTGGTCCTAACTCTGGTGCTGGGCTTCGTTCTGGGGGCCGCCGCAGCGCCTAAAGAAAAGCCGCCAACTGTCACAGATCGCAATGCGACCCTCACCCTTAGCAACATAACCAAGACCTCGGTTACCGTGACGGTAAATGTCAAAAAGCCTGCGCTCATTGCCACACCCCCCTTTGATATGCAGGTGCGGATAACCGAAGCAACAGGTGATGACTGGGTTAGTCCACCTGAGCCTGTCAGCTTTACTGTCCCCAGCGCCGAGCCCTTTAGTACAACATTTTCATATGCACTTGATGAGTATCTCCGTGCATACTCAGCCCATCTCAATCTTCTGGTCGGCGATGTCAGCAATATTGTGTTCCTCTACTTCTCAACTTATGAGATGACAACCGTTATCACACAATCCCCCAAGCTCGCGGTCGCCGGGCAGCCCCTGACACTGACCGCCAAGACCTTCCTGGATGGGAGCGAACTCCTAGGGGACGAATGGTACTATGAATTCGAGACAGGGTATTACGAAACCGGAACCGGATGGCTGAAAAATGGATACCGGGTAAACGAGCTGACCATAGAGAGTATGCCGGCGAAGGAAACCTGTCGATTTGACTATACAATCGTAACCGCCGACGGAAAGATGGCATACAAGAGAATGTTCATCCCTGTCATCCTGCCTTAGGATATTTATAGCGACAATATAGAAATGCCCTACAAGGGGATTGATATATCCTTGCAGGGCTTAATAAGTATTTTATTTTGTGAAACGAGATAAGGCCTTCTTGAATTCAGGAAGATTGCCGAATTTTCTTTGCCGAATACTTCTCAGCCTTTCTCCTGATTCCTTCTTCGGTCCTTTCTACATTACTGCGCCGTGCCTTTTCTACCTGAACAGCCTCAAAGGCTTCCTTATCAATGATTGGGGGATGGTTGGATAAGCCAAGATACTTTTCTGATTGACCATCATTCCGGATTCGTTTTGAGCCAACGCCTCCTATGATGAACGTCTTCATCAGCATAACGTCACCGTAGTACTTTTCATTGCTCAGCAGTTCGTCAATGCTCCGCTTGCACCAGGTTTCCTTGCCGTTAGGCGAGGGAGTGCCGCGTTCATGCAATTCGCGCTGGATCATGTTCAGGCTTGAGCCGTTAAGGTATGCTTCAAAAATGAATCG
>CAYGHY010000344.1:0-3073 GCA_964349435.1 uncultured Oscillospiraceae bacterium | reverse complement strand
CCGGGAAATATCATTGCTTTGGTTGCGATATGCACGGCGACGCGATTCAATGGCTGCGAGAGCGCCGGGGGTTGTCATTTATTGAGGCTTGCGAATATCTGGGCCACGATCCGGGGCCGCATAAAGAGGCACGACCAGCACCGGCGGCATGGGAACCGAAAGAAGTAAAAGCGCCGGGGGCTTTGTGGCAATCGAAAGCAAAGGCTTTCCTTGACCGGGCCATTGACACCCTATGGACATCACAAGGCGACACCATGAGGGCCTGGCTACACGCTGAAAAGGGCCTAAGCGACGCAACGATTAAAGGGGCTTGCCTTGGCCTTGCCCTGGCCGATACGTTTGAACCACGGGCAACGTGGGGGCTTGATCCTGTTATTAAAGAGGACGGCACCGAAAAGAAACAATGGACACCGGCGGGCCTTGTCATTCCCCTTATCATCGGCGGCGCTTGCCATAGGCTAAGAATCAGGCGCGACGGTCCGGGCGACGGGGCGCGTTATGTGATTGTTTCGGGATCATCGGCGGCACCTGTGACCTGGGGGCAAGATAAGGGCGCGGCTGTTATCGTGGAAAGTGAACTTGACGGGCTGTTATTGGATCAAGAGGCGGGCGACTTATCCGGGGTTGTGGCAATGGGAACAGCGACGGCAAAGCCGGGTAAAAGGACGCACGAGCTTTTAAAGTCATTGCCGGTCATTCTCATTGCCTTGGATACTGACGACGCGGGGGCGAAAGCAGCCTGGAAGTTTTGGCCGGAAACATACGGCAAGGCGGCGCGACGCTGGCCATGTCCACCTAAATGGGGCAAAGATCCAAGCGACGCACGATTGAACGGACTTGATTTGCGTGAATGGATTGTTGCTGGGATATTTGGCACGTTTGAGAAATATGAGCGCTTTTGTATTCAAACCGTTGACGGCGGACTTTCTGATAGGGAAGTATTAAAAGTGATTCTGTGACCTTAAAATTTACATTATAGCAGAGGGTAGGTGTAAAACTCTGGAAATGCTTGCCGACGCAATCTTGACGCAAGCAGTAATTGACATTGAGCATGGCGGTATCTGGCAAAGTGGTCCGGATACAGAAGCACTGGAAGATGAGATCAATCGCCTCTACCGATTATTGATGGATGGCTTAAACACCCTGGCGGCGTTTAAAGCATAGTTGAATAGTGGAAAACTACTGGAACACAGATGACAAAGCATTGAAATGAAATTGGCAGATATGAGAAATGCGGACAAAATATGACGAATCAGGGGGATGCTAATGACACTGAATAGTAGGCAATTAAAGACCATCCCGATATTGATAGGGTGTGACACCGTTGAGGGGGCAGCAAAGAAGGCCGGGATTACCAAGAATACTATCTACACCTGGATGCAACAGGAAGAATTTAGCCGTGCCGTTTCTGAGGCACGAAAAAAACTATTTGATAGAGCGATGCACAAGTTGATGAATGTTTCAATGAAAGCCGTAATCACATTGGAAAAGCTTCTTGACGCTGAAAGTGAGGCAGTAAGACGCGCGGCTGCAAACGACGTTCTGGGACATATTCTGAAGTATCAGGAAATAACGGAAATCGAAGAACGGCTTGATACAGTTGAAAAGATTGTATTGGAAAGGAGAACATATAAGTAATGAAAGCAGAATCACGCATTAAAAAGATCGAAAGAGAGATACAGGGCCAAAGTAGAATTCCTAATTCAGAGAGATTTATTAGCTTCTCCCCTAATGAAACAGAGGAAGAAAAAGAACTCAAAATAGAAAAACGTCTTGAACAACTAAGACAAAAATATGGTGAAGATGCGTCACGAGAGGACATAATTTATCTACGTATTGTTTATGATGAACCAGCTTCATCCGGCGCGGATGAATAAACCGGGAGGTATTTAAATGAAAAGTATTATTCGGCGGCTTAGTGTTGTCGAAAAAAATGTAGACACCTGCGTAATTCCAGAAAAGGAGCGACTCATAGTGATCCCTTATCCTGCGGGCCATAAAGAGGAATTTAAGCGACTGGCACAGGAAAGCGTCAAGAGACTGAAAGAAAAATACGGGCCGATTTCAGAAAATGATTTGCTGATTATCGGGATACGGAAATTTTGCCGGCAATAGAAGGAGGTGAGCGGAACATGAAAAACATAGAAAGACGGGTACAACGTATCGAGGCGCTGGTGACCGAAGAAGAAGGTCTGACCGCTGATGACGCTTTATTGGTCATGTCCATCCTACCAAAAGAATACGCGGATGCGGTGCGAAGAAAACTTCTCGAAAAAGCCGACGAAAACCGTGCGGCAGGTAAATACGACCGTATCATGCCGCGAAGGGGCAAAACAAAAGAGCGGAGCGGTTTACACGGCAAAACCTTGGAACGGATCATGAGCGGTTTGCCGCCTGAGTGTGTAGCGGCGTTAAAAGCAAAGCTTGCAGCCAGGGGGATATAGACAAATTATGGATCATGAAACAATCAATGAGCCTAAGACAAAATCCCACAAAAACGTCAATCTACATCATGGAAGCAAGACGGGTAGGCTAGACTTTCGGGATTTGCCGAAATGTCAGGCCAAAGCAAAAAGCACCAAGGCGAAAACAAAACATTGAAAAAGGTGTTTATTGGTGCCCTGTCCCCCCGCGCCATAGACAGGGGAATCATGCGCCAGTTCTAATCAAATCAACGACAGAATCCCATGCTTTTAGCCTTTTCTAATAATTTGCAGTTTTTCAAGTCACATGCCTTTTGCGCATCATTGCAGCCAAGGTGTTTGTTGTTTTTACTTAAATAAACCTGCCCACGGTCGTTGTAGGCTTCTACATAATCCGGCTTTAGGCGGATGGCTTCGGTATAATCATAAATCGCTTTTGTGGTCTCGCCGATTTTGTTATAAATTAAACCCCTGAGGTAATATGCCATCTCTTTTTCAGGGGCTAAGCGAATGACTTCACTCCAATCTTTTATGCTTTGCGAATTGTTGCCAAGTTTTTCGTATACAAAAGCACGATCTCCATATGCGGTTGAAGAATTCGGCAGTTGACGGATTACTTCATTGAAGTCCGCAATGGCGCGGTCGTATTG
>CAYGHY010000343.1:0-3074 GCA_964349435.1 uncultured Oscillospiraceae bacterium | reverse complement strand
GAGTAGGTAGCCGCCGTCCTTTACAGAAGCCCTCAGGAGTCATCCTGGGGGCTTTACTTTTATGTCAATAAACACTGTTTTTTTAATGTTGAGTCCTAACATACTATCTGATTTCTCCTGAGTCCTGCTATTGTCTCTCTTGCCTGTTAGCAGGTGCACCCCGATAAAATACCCATTTTTGCGAAATTGTTTTTTGATCTTTGCCGATAAGCGTAATTTTCATGAAGCCTGTAAGCAAAGAAGACTTCTGTTGGCGATACTGGAATGGACTGATATTAACCCAACTTTCACTTACATTTCCACGCAATCCTGTCCAGAATGAGTCAGGACGATCCCCTTGGCGGTGACTGTGACCTACATATTTTTATTTTCTTGAACGGCGCCTGTTTCATCTTTAGGATGGAGTATATCCTCTCCGCTTGCTTTGTCGGCCGACTGCATTGTCTCAGTTCCACCTTCTCACCCAGGGCATTGACGGCTTCTGTAGTCACCAATTTCTGCGTAGACATGCGGCGAACAATCTCTGTCCAATAAGCGTTTTCTCCCGATTGCTTGAGTTGAAAGCGTATCGTATTGACAATCCAATAAGAAAGTAGTCCGAAGAATAAATGCGCATCACTGCGTTCATCCTTTTGATGATAGATGGGTCGTAGATTGAGATCCGTTTTTAGCTGCCGGTTGGTGCATTCTATCTCACGAATCAAATTATAATACTCCCAGGTCGTCTGTTCGCCAAAAGTCCGTACGTTGGTTCTCAGGAAATAGACTCCCGTGTTTTTGTCTATTGCGGTAATATCCTTGATCGTCCAGTTTACTTTTTGCATTTCAGCTGGTTTCCTCTCATTGCACAGGTACGTTATTTGATAATGTCGCGCGATGGAGGGATAACGCTCAATGGCTCTGCCGACTCGTTCAACTACTTTTTCGTAACGTTTGGTACCTCCCTTCCTTGTAATGGCCTCGTTGATTTTCTCCATCTCACCTTCAAAGCGTTCTTTCCATTGACGGTTCATGGAGGCTTCCGTCATTGCTTTTGAGGGAGAGGTGATCTCCAGATAATAATCCTCTTCAGGCCGGGTCTGCACTTCCCGCAAGGTAATCTCCTGTTTTCTGGTGTCATGTACGGTTACCGTCCGGTGATCCTTCGAGAGGCTGTAGTCTTTTAACCGTGTGCGGGATACGCAAAGATAATTGTATCCTTTTTCTTTTATGCCTTGCAGGTTCTCTTCGGTGGAGATGCCTGCATCGATTACAACCAAGGTCTTTTTACTGGTGACGGAGGTTTTGACAGCCAACTTGTCAATCATACCGGGAAGTGATTTGGGGTCTGAGGTATTGCCTGCAAGAATAGAGGAATAACGGATAAATCCCTCCCTGTTTATGCACAAGGCCAATACCAGTAATCGACAGTCGTTGCGCTTCTCCTTGCTGCGTCCGAAACGCGCTTTGCGACTTCCTGCTTTACGGCCTTCAAAATAGAAGTTGGTCAGGTCAAAAAGCACGATACGATTATCTATATTGAACAGGTTATCCGTCCTTTGGCAAAGATGTCGTTCCAATTTATCTTTGATCCCATAAAGACGATCCGGCATTTGGTAGAGTGCATTGATGCCCGGAGTCCAATCCGGAGTACCTGAATAAAGTTCGCAAGCAGCGGAATTCTCCTTCATGACACGGTGTGTAGCCCATTCCGATGGACTATAAACGGTTCGGACAATCAGATGGGAGAGAGCGGCATGAATGGCGTTTTCATTCCAGCCCTGGCCTCTTAGAAAATCTTCCAGCCCCAGGCGGTCAATGGTTTGTTTGCAAAGCCATTCCGCGCCGATGTTACGGGCATCGGTATGTTCTACTGTATCCAAATCTATATACCTTTCGGACTCTTCTTTGGATTGGTTCTCTTTTTGGTTGAACCGGTCGATCCCTCCTTCGGCAAGCATGCGTTGCCAGTATCGTTCGGCAAAGAGGCGCTCTTCGTGAGAAAGTCCATCCTTATTTTCCGGGAAAAGAGATCCATGATGCCGGTGTTGAAAACGCATAGTCAAGGCACGTGCAATACGTTTGACCTGGAGAGGCTTCAGGCATGGTTCAAAACCGATATTCAGTACAATCAGGGAATGCACATGTCCGCGCACATCTCGATAAGACTCCTTCAGTCGATAGTAAGGAGCTTCCTGTCCCGTGGCGGAATTGAAACGTAGTTGTACATTCACGTGCATGAGACAAAAATACAACAAGACTTGCATTCAAAAGTGTCCTACAATCCGGATTTGACATACTTCCGAAAAATACGATCGCTGAATATCAAATGGCTATCACATCAAAGGAGCATAAAACAGGCTCATTTTTTATCAAAAATAATTTTGAGGGTGAAAGTTGGGTTAAATAGAGTATGCACCCACTGAGTGACGCCGGTAATCCTTGTTCAAGCCTTGGAATGAAAAAATACAGGTCAAGGATTATGTTGAAAAAGAAAAAATGGATAATTTTGTTTCAAGGATGATAAAGTATATAGACTAGAGACACACCAAATGTAACACTCCCGATTTGGTCGACACAATCGACTCGTTTATCTATTTCATTTGTTATCATGAAAACACAAAGTTACATTTGTTGCGATTTTTTATCTGGTGAGATGTTTTATCCAATCGAAGTGTGGAATGTCTCATAGCGCGATACTTTTGAAAAATTAACAATGGGCATTTCTATACGGTCACTGAACAAGATTTATCCCAATGGGAACCATGCGTTGAAAGATATCAACATGGAGATTCCGACCGGTATGTTCGGCTTGCTGGGGCCTAACGGGGCCGGCAAGTCCACACTGATGCGTATTCTCGTGGCCTTGATGGAGCCCACTTCGGGCGAGGTGGATATTTTCGGATACAACCTACTGAGAGAACGGAAGCAGGTGCGGGGTATCCTCGGCTATCTGCCCCAGGATTTTCGTTTTTTTGCCAGATACAAAACCCATGAGTTTCTCGACTATGCTGCACGCCTGTCTGGGATGCACAATGGAAAACAGCGTAGACAAGCTGTGGATGAGATGTTGGAGAGTGTTGGGTTATTTGATG
>CAYGHY010000342.1:0-3081 GCA_964349435.1 uncultured Oscillospiraceae bacterium | reverse complement strand
GTATATATTGCTAGAACAAGGCATCGACTTATTGCATCTATAGTATGGAACAAATGTTTGATGAATCCTGAGAAAGATGAAATTATACACAATGTACTTGATAATATGAATATTGCTTTTTCAACTGACAAACAAGCTTTTGAAAGTTTTGTCAAATCGGATCAACTTGTAGATTCACTGGTCTCACTAGAAAGCCGAATGCGTTTTTATGAGAAGGCTTGTAAAATGGATCCGAACAATCCATATGTTCGGCAACATTATGCACGAATGCTGATTAGGGCTGGACAAGAACAAGCAGCATTGGACACGATAAATAACGCAATCAGGATGAATAATAGAATTAGAATGCTTCATCATACTAAAGGGTGTATACTTCAACAAATAGCGTCTAATTCTGATTCAGAAGAAATTGCTCGAAGATGGGTTGGCCAGAGCGAAGAAGCCTTTAAAGTTGCATTAAGTTTAAATGAAAAGGATAGTTATGCTTATCAAGGTCTATCCTCTCTTTATTTGACTTGGTCAAAAAAATGTAAGGATGAGTCAGAAAAAACCTTATTTCTGTCAAAAGCGGAAGAAATTGTATCCCAAGGAATGAGCAAGGTCTATAATAAAGAGGATATGTGGATAACATCCTCTGAAATAGATCATTTTATTGGTAACTTACCAAATCAGATTAATGCGCTGAAAAACGCTGTAGAAATTGCTCCATATAGTATACTTTCGCGTCATCTTCTTGCTAAGGCCTATATTTTGGATAAGAAACTTGACCAAGCAAAAGAACTACTCCAGGCGATTTTTCAGGAGCATCCAGATGAATATCAGATTAGCATGAATTACGCAAAGGTGGTTTTGCAATCAGGTGGTTCTATTGAAACTGCTATTGCGATACTACAGCAAAGTACCTTGTTTGGCTATTCAGATACAAAGTTTATTTCTATATTAGGAGGGTTGCTTTTTCTTAAAGGAAGCTTTGCTGGAGCAAATGAAGTGTTTAGTGAAACCATAAAACGGCAAATGTCTAATCAACATCGCATTATGTTTTTCCCAGATAATTGGGGCATTGTTAATACATTTATTGCTGTTGTGAAATATGTTGGTAATGGGTACTCATATTTGAGAATTGATGGATTTCCAGAAATTTGGAGTTGGACCTCAAAATATAAAGGAACAATTTTAAAAATCGGTCTCAAAGTACAAGTACGTATAGAATTCACACCTCGATCTCCCATCGCTCAAATAATTGGAGTCTTATAGAACTGTATACTAATCGGTTGGACACATTATACTTTTTTATGTTCAGAGAATGTAGCGCATTTCATTCTTCTTTATCCAAAGAACAGCTAAAGGCTTTCGATAAAATATTGTAGTGAAGTTGATACGAGAGGAGCTGTATTAATCATTAACATGGTTTATTGCCTTAAGGGGACCAAGGTATCTCTTCAGAAAAGTTGCGGCTTCCCTTCTATCAAGACTATTGTGAATCTTTTGGTTATAGTAATTTCGCAGGCATTTATAACAGGAAGGTTCGCAATCACAGTTGTTGGTGATGTGGTGCGCGCGTTCTAAAACCCGACTTAGTGTTGCTCCATCATCCGCAATAAGTCGACGAATATGACCGGCGCCTCCGGCAACTGCATCGTACAAAATCAGGCTGTTGATCATTTTGCCGGAAAAAGTTTTGTGTTTGTGCAAGCAGCCATGCAGGTCATTTCGCTCGATGTCAAGCTCCTTTGCAGTTGCCTCCAACATGGCATACAAGGTTGAGATCATCGTTGAATACCTATCTGCCCCCGCATCTTCAAAGGTGATTTTGGCCACATCCGTCTTAAAGTCATGTGAGAGATAGTAAGGATGCCCGCTTTCGCTCGGGCAGTCGCGCCCAATATCAGTCTTGTGAATCCCCAGAGGTGTATTAGGGCCTTCTTGTGCGTATCCGCACACATTACACACGGAGAATCTGTTCTGTGTCCTCACAACAAGGGAATCATTGGTTGTTGATTCTACCGATATGGACAAAGCATTGACTGCAAAACGCCTCACATTGATTATGTGACGCTGAGGATCCCCAATGTAGAAGTCCTCCGTCCGATACATTCGTTCTGGCTTACGCATCTTTACTTCTGTTGGGCGCTCTGAGATAAAACCTCTGCGTGGTTCAATAGTTTTCAACCAACATCTACGGTGAATCTTTTCTTTGCACGCTATGCATTCATGGTCATTTCCCGGTTGTTGCTTAACGAAATTGGCAGTACTGCACGCGGGATTCTCGCATTCGGCGAACCAGCCATATTCCCAATTGTCAGCAGTTTTAGATTGCAGTTTGCGAATGTAGCGGCTTGTGTACAACTTGCCATCCGCCACAACTTGCGAACCTGGCGCATACTCCGCAACCGCAAGCTGCAGATCTCTCTGCATCTGTGGACGGTTGTTGTCTGCAATCGCCAGTGCATCCGTGTGCAGTTCCACAGTATCTATTGGGAAACCATACTTTGGCAGAATATTATTGCGCACCAGGAAATCTATCAACTCCCGGCGGGGGTCTTGTTGAGAGGTATCTCCGCGCATGCTTTTAATTCTCCTTGTCAGCATTGCAGCCGAATTGTCATCTCCAACCCTGCGGGCCTTGTTGCGTTCCTTCTCGAGCAAGCTAATGGTTCCCCTGAAATCCTGCACCGCCAACTCAAGAAGACCCTCCCCCCCAATGAGATTTTTCGTCCAACTCCAGTCATCAACGCCAAATGCGTCTGAATTCGGGATAGACCGTTGCAACAGTTTGAGCAATGACGAGGGCTGATTCTCAAGGAACTGAACCAACCGTTCATATCCATTGTCATTAAGAAGGGTTGAGATGCTGTTTCCGTTATAAACATCCTCATTCATTTGGAAAAAAGCACTAAGTGCGACTGCATTGATATGCCTCTGAATAACTTTCTCGTTTTTTAGCGTAAATACAGGGGCCTTGATCTGACCACTGATCATTAGTTCTGGGTGCTCAAAGTACGTAAAGTCATGGGAACTGAGCTTAGCATAGGTTAGGGCATAAGCAGAAGATTGCAGACTTCTTCCCGCCCGGCCAGCGCG
>CAYGHY010000341.1:0-3090 GCA_964349435.1 uncultured Oscillospiraceae bacterium | reverse complement strand
CATGAAACCACAAAATGACCTAAAATAAGGGCAAAAATCATGAACTTGGGTTAATGCTTCGGATAAATGTTTCCGTATGCTTTGCTGTAAAATGCACCTGACCGCCGGTGCTTTCGATATACCTCTCCGGGCTGATACCAAGGTCTTTGTCATCGGACAGGAATAGCCGCAGCTGATTGGACAAATCAACGTAGGACTTGTTGTACGGGGTAGCGGAGAGCAGGATAACTTTGCTTTCGTTTTCCTCTAGATAGGACTTAATAGATCGGTAGCGGCTTCCTTCATCATTTCGCAGGTTATGGCTTTCATCAATAATGACCAGCCGGTAACGTCTTAGATTGGGAAGCTGGCGTTGAACCATACTTTGAGAGATAACCTTGGCGTGGAGCTGATATTTATGAACATAGCCTTCCCACATTTCCACAATGTTCTTCGGACAGATAATCAGCGTTTCAAGAAAAAAGTCTTCTTCGAACATCTTGGCGAGCGCAGTTGCGGTAATGGTTTTGCCCAGCCCAACAACATCGCCGATCATGACACCGCCGCGTTTGTGAAGGTGATGAGCGGCGACTAAAACAGCTTTTTGTTGGAAATCCAGCAATTCTTGTTGAAATATCCGGGGAAGCTTGTATTCACTAATGCCCGCGCGAGCCTCACGAGAGAGGTGGTAAGCTATCTTCAAATAGATATGAAATGGTGATACCAGCCTGTCAGCAGCCCAGCTTTCATCTATAATCTGTATCAGTTCATCGGTAATATCTATGCATTTGTTATCATTCCACCGGTCATCAAACCATTTTGAAAGCTTCTGGGCAGCATCCTGATCCATGACATCAATATTCAGTTCACCTTGCCTGGATAATCCTGCCAGGGTAAGATTGCTGCTTCCAAGAAATCCGACTACCGGCACTCGGACATCATCGCTAATAGCAAGATAGAGCTTCGCGTGGAGTTGATGCTTTAAATGCAGTTTGACAACGACCTTTTTTTCTTTGAGCTGTTTGCTTAATTTGCGCAAATAGATTTCATCACGCTCTGTCGGGGTGCCAATAGTCAATTGTTCTTTAAATTCATAAGCGAGTTTTTTCTTCAATTTAAGCATTTCTGCCTGGTCGATTATATAGGTGTCGTCCCGTAAAAATGATTCCCTCAATATTTCCGCAGGCAGCTTCTGCATTCCCACAAGAAGCCGGCAATACCGGTGGACCTGGTCATTCTTTTCCGTTACCGGCATACCAGTTAAGGTATCAATTTTATCGGCTATTTCATGCCAGCCACGTAGATTAAAATAACCAACGCAAAAATCACCGCGTTTAGAAAGATTTAATGTTTCAGCCAGCCCGCTCGAAAGCTGATTTTCGATATTGTCATAGATTTTCGGCATTACATCCTCGCTTTACTTTCTTCTCCTGCGGACCACACGAACGTGGCACATTCTTGGGAGCGGGGTTATAGCCTTGTTCGTAAGGCTAACGGATTGAGCTAAGTTTGGTGACGCACAGCGTCGGCCTCAGCGATTTGTTAGCCAGACACATTTACCCGACTACCTTTTCTTCAAAGGAATCCGGCGTCAGAGTTGCAGACGAAATAGGCCGACCACAATTTGGAACCATAATCGCAAATCGTTGAAAATCGCAAGTAAAAGCAACTAAGAACCGTGTGTAATCCACCGCATCTGCAACAGTCATCATTTCGTACTGACCTGAAATCGGCGGAAGCTCTTTATTGGCGTGGTTAACTATGTGAGAAATGAAAGCTGTTTGACCGATCCAGCAACCACCATAGCGGTTGGGTTGGGTACGATTGGACCACTTCTTGAAATGACCTGAGGTGTCGGGCTTCCCTTCAATATTCAATGTTCCTGAGAAGACGAGGTGGGATTCCACAACTGGTTTTGCAACGTCATCGTCCTCATATCCAGCGAGAATAAATTCACATATTTTTATGGGTGAAGCGGAGAGTTTCTCAGTGGCTACAGAGAGAGTGTCGCACAACTCGCTTCTCAGGTGGCCAACGTAAAATTGCAAGACATCATCGAAGGTGCCGTTGCCCGAATATTTCTTAGTAGCTGAACGAAAAATTGCATACATCGTTTTGTGGTTGAGATTGGCTTCACCAGCCGTGATTATGGCGTAGGTTTTTCCCGCAAGATTGACAGAGAAAAGTTTTCGGGCACCCTGAGACCAGCCGACTGGAACTGAAATTGGTTCAGTCAATTCAAATTCACTGCCCGTCTTCTTGTCTTTTGCACGAAGAACTACGTCGTTCCAGGTAGTTTGAGTGTCAGCCGCCAATGCAATGCCGTCTGGTACTGCTATTGCTATTCCGATACTCATTTGACTCCCTCCCTTGGCTGGCTAATGATAAGTTCACCCAGAGCGCGAGAATCGCGCGACTGGGTGCAGCGCCGGGTTAGGCGCTCCATGAAATTTCCTTCATTCCGAATCCGTCGGAAAACATCTTAGTTTCTTCCAAATACCAATCACCTGTGTGGTTGATCTCGATTGTCTTTGTCTCAGGCTCTGCATTTGCCGCTGCCAGCTTTAGTTCAAGTCGATAAACTGCTGGGGGGACCAAGTGAATAAGGGTGTTGGGTGCGACTTCAAGATCCAGCTCGAGTATTGTTTTTCCCACTGCGACGTTTGACAGGTTTATTCCGAACGCTACTCGCTTACGTGGGTCAATGATGTGCCCCAGATCACAGTGCTTCCCCATTTTGGGCGATATTCCTTCTGCAAAGATTTCTGGACCAAAAGGCAATAATTGTGAATGAGACCAGCGCAGATTCATGGGAAGGAATGACTTGTCTTCCATAAACGAGCCATCAGCATGTCGGCGAAAGAGTTTGGACAGAAATACCTGAACCTTTTCCGCTCGTTGGTTTCCGATGTTTTCAACCCAGATACGGAAGTAGTAACAGCCAGCCCTTTCCACGACCGCCCCTGTTTTTTGGTCAAAAAGCGTCATTTGCGTTTTGTGACAATCGGGTACAGAAAGTCGCACCCTTGTTTCAAGTTTAGGTCGTCGCCATATCCGCACTAGGAGGCTGTCCGAGAACTCAATCCCGAAAGGCCATCTTTTGTCAGAAAA
>CAYGHY010000340.1:0-3095 GCA_964349435.1 uncultured Oscillospiraceae bacterium | reverse complement strand
CCCCTTTCCAAACCCCAGCATAGGTATTTTTTAGGAGATTTATAAATTCCTATGCATCAAGGAAATTTGCTTCGCTCATAACTTTTTCCAAACCCCGGTAAGCAGGGATTTTCCGCATTTATGCCGAAATACTATTCAGAACACACTGGACAGAACACACTGGAGTGATTATTATGGCTTACGCAAAGTCAAACGTAAAGACCATTGCCGTAAAAGTACATGAAACCGACCTTTACATGCCTATACATGACTATTTTGAAGCCCTCGGCTATAATGTGCAGGGCGAGGTAAAAGGCTGTGATCTGACAGCTGTTATGGGTGAAGAGCTGGTGGTGGTCGAATTGAAAACCTCCTTCAATCTCAAGCTTTTATCTCAGGCAGTCAAGCGCCAGCGTGCGGCTGATTCTGTGTATGTAGCGATCCCGCTCCCCAGAGGAGGAACAAGGACAGCCGGTTGGAGAGATATGTGCATACTGCTCCGGCGCCTTGAACTGGGGCTGATTACTGTTGCGCCGGACATGACAGAAGGCCGGGTGGAAGTGCGTTTTCATCCAAACACCTTTGATCGTTTAAAAAGCACACGCTCAAATAAAAAGATCAGACACCATATTATAAAGGAAACTGTTACTAGAAGCGGCCATTATAATACCGGCGGAAGCATTAAGAAAAAACTTGTTACTGCGTACAGAGAGCAGGCTATCCATATAGCATGCTGCATGATGAAATACGGACAGCTTTCCCCGTCACAGTTGAAAAAGTTGGGTACAAGCTCCAAAACATCGGATATTCTTACTGATAACCATTATGGCTGGTTCATTAGAGTGTCGTGGGGAGTGTATAAGCTAAATGAATGCGCACATGAGTATTTGGCCGGATATCCTGAGCTTGTTAAGCATTATATCGATATGGTCGATTAATATTATGCAATTGAAATTTGGTAAATCACCTTGTCATTGTATTGACATGAACGGTAGAGGTGTACTGTGGAGGTGTACTGTGGAGGTGTACTGTGGAGGTGTGCGGCAGAATATTTTTGTGTTGACACATACACACGTAGATTTAATTATTGTTCTGGGTTTCATTCCTGGATTTTTGGGTTGGAATGAGCTGCCAATTGAATTTAATTAGAACAGGGGGGGCAAAGTGGGAAATAAACGAATCTGGGAAATTGATTTATTGAGGGCTATTGCTATAACTCTTATGGTTGTCTTTCATGTGGTATTTGACTTAAATCAATTTATGGGCGTCGAAATAAATTATCAAAGCGAATTTTGGTTTTGGTTAGGTAAAGCATCGGCTCTGACCTTTATATTTCTTGCAGGTATAAGCAGCGGTATGAGTAAGAATACAGTAAGGAGAGGCTTTAAAGTACTTGCTTTCGCAATGGTGATTACTCTTGTTACCTACATTTTATTCAAAGAACAGTATGTTCGATTTGGTATACTTCATTTTTTAGGTACCAGTATGATTCTTTTCCCCGTGCTGAAAAAAATGAGTAATTTACTACTGATAATAATTGCGGCAGGTCTGGCATTAGCAGCTATACCATTGGAAAATTTCATATCAGGTACAAGTTTACTGCTTCCCTTCGGATTTATGTACCGGGGATTTACATCGCTTGACTACTATCCGTTGATTCCGTACCTCTCTGTGTTTATGCTGGGTATTCTTGTTTACAAGATGTATTATTATAAAAAGCAGAGTCTTTTTAAATTCAGTTTCGAAAATGAAGTGATATTAATGATAAGTAAAAATTCGCTGGCAATATATCTGATTCATCAACCAATTATTGTCGCCTTGATTTTCGCAATAAAATTTTTAACAAATAGCTAGAGCTGTTGAAATAAAAGTATGTTAATACTATAATGAAATTAGCAAATTGTAGTGAAATGCAGTAATATCAGATATTACTGCATTTTGCAGAACAACAATTAACAATAGTCGAGGAGCGTCTTATGAAAATTGAATTGCGAAAAGATTTTACCTATTCCATGGTAGTGCCTACCAGCATGGGAGTGCGTATTACTCCGGCTAACGGGCAACCTGTGCATTGCAGCGAGAGTTTCACAATGCATGTTACCAGTGCGGAGACCAATGTGGCGAGTGTTTCATCCTATCTTGGACTTCCTGTTAAGGTGCTGACAACCTTTGTTAAGGACAGCCCTATTGCTTTGCTAATTAAAAACAACCTTGCAGCACGGCATATGTCCTGCGAGGGCAAGGATGTCCCGCAAGACGGCCCATGGGGCTATCGTCACCAGTTCAATATTGCCGACAGCGGCTATGGCTCACGAGGGCCGAGAGTACATAACGACCGCGCCGGTGAAGTTGGGCGCACCCTGAGTGTCAAGGACTTTGACCTCGAAAGGATTTTTGGAAAGGAAGGCGTGCAAATTGTACATCTGTCAGGTCTCATTGCCGCATTATCGCCTGAAACAGGTACTTTCTGTCTGGAGCTTGCAAGAGTAGCCAAGAAATATGGTGCTCGCATCTCCTTCGATCTTAACTATCGGGCCTCCTTCTGGAAGAACCGTGAAAAAGAGCTTAGAGCTATTTTCACAGAGATTGCAAATGTTTCGGACATTCTTATAGGGAATGAAGAGGATTTCCAGCTCGGCCTCGGAATAGAAGGGCCGGAAGCAGGCGGAAAAAATATTGCCGATAAAATCGAAAGCTTCAAGGATATGATTGGCCGCGTGAAGGAGGCTTTCCCTGATACCTCGGTTTTTGCCAACACACTCCGTCAGGTTATTAGTACAAATTGCCATATGTGGGGTGCGATTGTGTTGGAGGGTGAAAACTGGCATATAGTAGAGCCTCGCGAAATCACTGTCCTTGATCGCATTGGAGGCGGAGATGGCTTTGTTGGCGGACTGCTCTATGCGATACTAAGAGAGTGGGAACCGGATAAATGGGTTAAGTTTGCCTGGGCAAGCGGAGCTTTGGTAACAACATTAACGACCGATTATGCCCAACCGGCCGACGAAGAGCAAATTTGGTCCATCTGGCAAGGCAATGCAAGGGTTAAGCGTTAAGGTCTTTTTCTTGAAGCATAGGAATTTATAAATCTTCTAAACAATTCCTATGCTGGGGTT
>CAYGHY010000339.1:0-3107 GCA_964349435.1 uncultured Oscillospiraceae bacterium | reverse complement strand
TACTAATCGTGTATTCGCCCAACTACCAAGAAACGGAGTGATAAAAGCGGCATACCATTTGTTAATCCACAATGGAGACAACCATCCTTTTTTGCCAATTAAAAACCTAGCAAGAGAGTTCTCTTGAAAGATGGGTTTAGCGTTGCCGTCCTTGTCTTTTAAAGCATACTGGACATTTAATTTTAATCTGAATCGTCCTTTGGGTGTTATGTAAGACATTTTTATATTAATTATTATTTATTTCTAATCCAGTAAGAGCCTCGTCGGCAACCTTAATGGACTTTAGAGATTCTTCTAACTCGGCGCTTTTTTTACTAATTTCTGCGTCAGAATCCAATGTCGCAGCAACTTTTTCTAGGTCTGCTTTTATATCTTCTGGGGTTGTCCCTATCGGATAACTAAAAGACCTTTTGCCAAGTGATACTTCGTCGTTATACACCTCGACTAAAGCGTGTATAAACGAAGTGTTATCGACCAAAGACTGACCCTCGTTGATTTCTGTAACTTTTATTGAGTGAGGCATAGTAGTAGATGTTGTTGTTTAATTAAGAAACACATATAACTCTGCCCCAGCTCCAGTTAAGGTAACTGACAAGCCAGTATTGAGCCTAATTCCAGAATCATTTGGAAGCATTGTTGCTGTGTAATCATTAATTGATGCTTGAATTCTAGCAATAGGAACACCTGTTTGTGTAGCAGAGTCAAAAATAACAGCAGAAGACGCGGCAGAACCACCATTTAAAGCAAAGCCACGAAGGCGACTGCCGACTACTGCGCCAGCAATCGCATTCCCCGAGGCTGTAATGCGTAACGATTTCATGCTTATCTTTCTGGTAATATATTGTATTCGACTGAGACGAGTAATCTCCCGCCAGCAGTAGTTTTCGCGGTTAGTAAGCGGAAGTGGGAATCTTTTGCGATGTCCTGGTCAACGTCTGCGATAACAGTAGTAAAGAACTCTGTATTAACGGCAGATGAAGCAGGGATAGTTAAGGTTGCGATAGTGTCGCCAGCTGCGTCTTGCACAGTTAATGTGCCGTTATCAGTAGCAGTAAGTGCTCTTGTTACAACCGCTCTTACTCTGTTAATTCTAATTCTTCCAGCAGTGTAAACTCTGTTCTGACATTGTTCACCCGCTTCAAAAGAAACAGGGACAACCATAGGAGCAGGCATATTAAGCCCACCGACAGGAACAGGGTATACTTCTGCGAATTCTTTGATTTGTGCCATAGGTTTATATAATTTAGTTAATTGTTTTTCGACTAATTGAATTGATATTTCTCTTTCAATAGACGTATAGCTTTCAGAGCTTTCTCTCGTTTGATAATGAGATACGACTCTATTGCTTTCAGTATATCATATACCTGCTTTGCGCCGTGTATATGAAGCTGGTAAAGTGTTTTCCACTTTGGATTCTTTTTTTCTCTAACAGTAATCGTCAAAGAACCAACAGTAAGTTTTTCCTGCAAGTATTCCAATACTCCTTTATGAGTATTAGCGAGCAGAATAGCTGGATTGGGTTTCTTTCGGTCTTCATAAAAGACGATTGAACCTTCTCCATCTAAAAACCCAGCAAGGTATCCTTTTAAAGATTCTGACCAGTGGCTCGTATCAATTCCAGGATGTCGGATGCCTTTGGCAAAGCCGCAACGGCTTGCTTTACTATGACATCCCGCTTGTCCGTGCTTATCAACAAGCCACTGGGGAATCTGATAGGGATACTGTTTATACGCCTGTGAAAGAACTTTAATGTCTTTTTGCGACCACCCCTTTCGTTTGAAAGGGTCGTTTGATTGATAGTGTCTCATACATAGTATTCTATCTTATGACAGAATACTATGTCAAGACATACTATCAGGTCAAATTATTGTGATATGCAAAACTTTCTCGCGCGTTTCTAATTTCGCAAGTATATTGTCCAGTTACCTGCGCATTCCAAGAGCGTCCTGTTTTTGCCAATTCTTCAGCGCGCATAGCGTCACCTCGAAGCGGCATAACACGAATCTTGCTTAAGTCACCAACGATTACAACATCGTCTGGAACCCATGGGTCGACAATGACTTCAAGAGAGAAGCCTAAGTCCGAAAGGAACTTGTCAACGACATAGCCAGCGATAGTTGAGTCATAAGTGCTGCGACGATTTGCTTGGTCAAAAGCAGAGATTTTTTGTTTCTGTTTACCAGAAACTAAGATGAAG
Source organism: uncultured Oscillospiraceae bacterium (assembly GCA_964349435.1). Lineage (GTDB taxonomy): Bacteria > Bacillota > Clostridia > Acetivibrionales > DTU013 > CAYGHY01. Next base: position 910 of record CAYGHY010000339.1, on the reverse strand, counting down.
TTTGGAGTTCCACCATCGTCCCAAATCTGTTTAACCATAGCATTAATAACGGTAGGAAGTAATTCCTCAACAGTGGTGTTTATATTGCCACCAGCGGCTGAAACGAATTCAATAACTCCTCCCATTGTGCGATAAACTGTGTCAGAACCTCCCGCTGGAGCTTCATTCCTGATACCAAGGATGACAGAAGAATCAAGCTCGCGCTCGATTTCTAACATTCTGCGGGCAATTTGGAATGTGAACTCATCCGCAACGCCAGCTTGGAGAACAGAACGCATTGTGTGCGAAATCTGAATACCTCTCTGGAAAATTTGCGTATTATTAGTAACTCTTGTGCGGGTTCTTGATTCGTCAGCAGGACGGTCAAGAGATTCCTGCGTAGGAGAAGCAATGATTTGGATATTGTGATTGGTTGTTACATCATGGTTTTCCGCTATAGTTGAGCCATAACCTCTTACGATAGTTAAGACATTACCAGCGACCACGGTTACTTGCATTACTTCAGTTGAACCCAATCGGTCAATTCTGAATAATGTTCCTACTCTGAAACGAACTCCGTGTCCAGCTGCGACAGTCATAGTTGTCTTTACAGCGTCGAGACCACCAGTTTCGTTCATAGTAGCGGTATTGGGGTTAAGGACATCCTCCCAGATGTTTTCTAATCGGCTTTCACCGTAGATTGGATTATATCACCTTCCTGACTAGGGAAGACAGGCGTGTAATCTCTGAGGGGTCTTATTTCTCTAGCTTGACGCAACCTCCGATAAAATTCTTCTTCTTTGCTGTAATCAAATCTGTTAAATCTTTCAGAGTATGTTTCAAGCTGTGGTTTTTTATAGTCAATATATTCAAGTAAAATTGATATTTCACTACATTTTGAAGCACATAGTGGTAATAAATCCCTTAATAG
>CAYGHY010000338.1:0-3121 GCA_964349435.1 uncultured Oscillospiraceae bacterium | reverse complement strand
ATTCCGCGACTTTATCGGAGCCGTCATCCGCTCTACCTCGCTGATTGATACTGTTCCCGAACCCATCCGCGAACCCCAACCTACATTCTAGAGAAATCTTAAGTGTCATGGTCACCAATATTCTTTTCTCATCAGGGATTGTAAAAAGATTGGAAATATGACAAACTGACTTATCTTTGCTCCTTCACAAATAGTAGCAAAGTAGAACTACATTAAGGAGGCCTGTAATGGCATTCGGATCAGATCAACCTTTTCAAAGGTCGCCTTTTACACAGGTCGTCCGTGAGGGTGACTGGGCTGTAATTTGGCATTCGCTGTTCGGTTATCCCCAGATTGTGTCAGCTGACACTCTAGAGCTTCTCAACCTATTTACCACGCCTAGTACTCTTTCCTCTAAGATCAGTGACGACCTTACAGAGGACGAACAACAGGGAGTAAAAGCGTTGTTGTTGGGTTACTTCATCGTACCTGAAGGTTTCGATGACAGAGCCCATCTGCAGCACAGAATGCAGCAGAGCGAAGAAACCATCGCAGATGGCTCGAGAATTAAGTATTTAGAGCTCATCATGAGCGAAGTGTGTAACTTCCGCTGTATCTACTGCATCCATTACGGTAACCTCGAAGGATCAGACCGCACGTTTAGTCCGGACAAATTTATGCAGTTCGAGACTGCGAAAGATGCACTCGATCTGTATATCGCGGTGCTTCGGGAGCATGGGAGAAAGATTGCAGAGGTGAATTTTGGTGGAGGAGAACCCTTGTTCGCGTGGCCGACCATAAAACGTGTGCTCGAATACTGCTATGAAACCTATGGCAAGGAATTTGAGTTCCGTTTTTCCATCAACACGAATGCAGTTCTCGTCACACCAGCAATTGCCGAGACACTCAAGGAGTTCCATGTCGAAATTGCCTCCAGTCTTGATGGTCTACAAGAAGGAAACGACTTGGTCAGGCAAACCAAGTCTGGTCAAGGAACCTTCCGTGAGATAGTCACCAGCTTCGATATACTTGCCGAGGCAGGATATCCACTGAGTGGCTTCTCGGTGACCATCACCAAGGAGAATTTCGGTCAGCTTGACGAATCTGTTATCGACTGGGCTCTGGCTCGAGGGATGACAGAAGTCAGGATCGACATCGATGTTATCGGCATGGTGGAAGTTCCAGTGAGCGAGGTTGCAGAGAAGCTGATGCGTATTCGACACTATGCTGCCAAGCTTGGGGTGAATGTACCCGGTTTCTGGGCTCGTCCAGCAGAAAACCTAAACGAATCGACCCTAGATGAACAGGTAGCATTTTGTGGTGCGGTTCGGGGGAACAGTATGTGCGTAAGTTCATCAGGCGGGATTTATGCCTGTGGCTACAGCGCAATTCAACTCGGGACTATCGCTCAGTTTGAGTCATTTTCTGCCCCTGGTGGTGGTTACCATCAGCTGGTACGGAATCGCCTCACTGGCCGCCCCGCCATGTGCCAAGGATGCATGATCGAAGGTCAGTGCGGAGGCGGATGCCAAATCACACAGGAATTCGCCCAAGACCACGACATGTCTAAAATCCAACGGATGTGTGACTTCTACCGCCTGATGACTCAGGAAATTCTTCGCGAACTACTCTTGCAGGAGGCTGAAAAAACCTAAACCTATCAGCTTCCAGTACTTTAAAGGAGGTGAGCAGATGTTGAAGCGGAAACGTTTGACAATCAAAGTCAAGCAACTGCCGAAACTGAAGGTGCTGTCGACCTGCCGGCAACCAAGCAACTGCGGCTAGTGCTACACTGGGCTAAGAAAGTGATAAACTTATCTTAGCCCTTTTTTTATTTCTACACATGATTGTCCCAAATGTTGTCACTAATTTGACTGAGAAGTATCGTCAGGATAAAAATATCCTCGGCATTATGCTATTCGGTTCATTCGCTCGCGAAAAATCAGACGAGTATTCCGATATAGATATCTATATTTTGTGGGACAAAAAGAAACTATTTTCACGCAAAAACTTTGTCGACCATGGGATTCGTGTGGATATTATTGCCGACACCATTCAAGAAGCAAAGCAATATCTTAAAGAAGACAGCCATAATGTTCGCAGAAACACTTCTCATATGCTGGCGCACGGCAAGGTTCTTGTCCAAAGGAATAACAAAATGACAGAATTGCAACAAATCGCCAAAAAAAATCTCCGACTTTCCACTAAATATTCAGCTGATGAGATTCTAATGCACAAGTACTCTATAGATGATTTTTGGGGCGAAGTGCAAAGAGATCTAAAAGCGAGAGACTCTTTAGCATTCGTTCTGGACAGCCAATTATTATTGGGGAATATTATCGAAATGTTCCTCAAATTGCACAAAACATTTTTCCGGCAGCCGAATGAAATGAAAAAGGTTTTATTCGAGCTGGATAGCAGATTTGCAAGGATGCTGGAATCTTTTTATACAACCAGCAATACAAAAAAACAGAAAGAGATTCTGGAGAAGCTAGTGAAATATATCTATGACAAATCTGATGGACAAATGCCTGATAGCTGGGTCACCAGATAGTATGTCCTATCCTAATTTCTAATAGAAGACGCCCTTCGGTGCTTCCCTTCACTCATTACTCGCAACTCACAACTCGTTACTATTTCGTCACCACACTAATGTAGGTCGCAGTCGCGTGTCCTACACCGTTTTTGCGTACCCGCTTCACTTGAAAATTAACCTTACCAATTACTTTAGCAAAGATAGTATGGTCCTTGCCCATCAAAGTATTCTCACCCGCCCGATATTTCTGACCACGCTGGCGTACGATAATATCACCCGCTTTCGCGTATTGGTTGCCATAGATTTTGACTCCGAGCATCTTTGGCTTGGAGTCTTTGAGGTTTTTAGATGTACCGGCGGCTTTTACATGGGCCATAGCAGTTGATTAGTTAATTAGTTGATTAGTGACCGAGTAATACAGTGGACTAGGTCACTAGGTTACTTGTCTTCCCCTAGGTCACTAGTGATACTACGACAGATTACCGTATCTGGTCTGCCCCGTCAACTCTTTCTCTCCATCCGCCATTGGGGGAGGAATGTATTTTTGTTCTCAATCCCATCGAGCAAATTGCGTTAGTCCCAAAGGGATCCCTTAGGGACCAATTA
>CAYGHY010000337.1:0-3134 GCA_964349435.1 uncultured Oscillospiraceae bacterium | reverse complement strand
ATACTCTCAGAGTGGGTGCAAGAGTTGCTGTCGAAAACTTATTGATATATTCACGTTCGGCGATATCCTGCAAGTACTTCAGATCTTCCTTGGACATATCCACCTTGAGGTTGCCGCCACCTTTACCAGTCACCGGTAATGCACCGTTATTCATATAGGCATCTATGCCGGTTGAACCAGCCAGACCTGAAAGCTTTTCTCCCAGACCTCCCAAAGAACCGCCTACAGATTTGCCAATATCCTGTCCTTTGGTCCAGGCTTGACCTAGATCCATGTAATCAAGCTTAGCACTTTTTATTTGCTGGACTTCACCTACAAGACCAATATTGACACCAGGCAGGTTGTTTAATCCACTTATAACAAGGTTTATACCGCCGATGATACCATTAATGATATCAATAAATAGATTGGCCACAAAGTCACCTAGGTACATAATGCCATTGAAAACAGCTGCAACCATGTTAAAAATAAGAGCTACCAGCACGCCTATTCCTCCACCAATATATCCAAATACTTCAGCGGTCACATCACTAAATTCGATCATCAGGTAAATAAGCAGCGCAATGGCTGAACCAATTAATAGTATAGGCCAATTTATAGCAAGCCACTGTAGCAAAATGATAGGCAAGTGTACAAATGCCATCAAGGCAAGAGCTCCCAAAATGGCAATTAGTATCGGCTCAATGATACTCCAGTTGGACTGGACAAAACCCATAATAGCAATCAGACCTGCAGCAATCATATCAATTGCTCTGACAACGCTGTCCAAAGCTTTGATGAATTCCGGGGAGTTGATAAAGCCGCTTAGCCTTTGTATTACAGGTTCGAATGCTTTTAGGGATTTATTACTTATCTGAGTGAATATATCTCCGAATGTTGATGGCATAGTTGCAAACTTACTATTGATGTCTCCACTCATGGCGAACATGGCATTTTTAATTATGTCGGCTGTTATGGTGCCCTCAGCTGACATCTCCCTTAATTCACCTTGTGACTTACCGGTGAATTTGGCAATTGCATTCGCTATCATAGGGGCGTTTTCCATGATGCTGCGGAATTCATCACCTTGGAGACGTCCTGATGCCATTGCCTGTGTCAATTGATATAGCCCTGCTGATTGTTCCTGTCCACTTGCACCGCCTACCTTGAACGATTTTTGTACAAGCTCAGTAAAGGCTATCAATTCATCATTGCTGCCAAAAGCATCCTTTGCCAGTATGCCCATTTTTGCAACACTAGCTGCCATATCGGTATATGAACCTCTGGAGCGATTAGCAGCAGCAAATATTTTGTCCTGCAGTTCGGCGTTGGTCTGTAAACCATCATTAATCAAGCTGAGCCTGGCTGCGGTATTGGTATAAACATCAGCAATATCCATGCCTTTTTGAATGCCTTGGAAGGTAAGATATGCTCCAACTAAGCCTTTTAAAGATCCAGCCAATGAGTTAAGCCCATTGGCTCCTGAACTGGCAGCCCCTCGAATACGGGATAGTTTGGTGTTCAGTTTGTCTGTGCTTCCGGAAGCAGCAGCTATCTTTTTATTGGCCGCATCCGTACTTCCCATAATTTTATTTATGGTTGCGGTATATTTGTCCTGTATCCTAAATAGTGCTTCCAGCTTTGTCACTATCGTCTCCTCCTTACGGGCTTCTTGATTTTGTCATGTTCTGCCTTTTCGCTTGCTATTCTCGCTTGTATACTTGCTGCGATAAAAGCTTTCTCCCGGGATGAGCACCCTGCAAATACACTGGGCAAAATATGGAGCTTTTGCAGGGCGAAATGAGCTAGGTTAAACTCAGTATCGCCCTGCTCAATTAGTTTTTTGCGGCTTCCACCATTTCATTGATGTCATCATCCAGTCCGGATAGTGCCTGCACCTTTTGAGTAAGTGTAGCAAACTCACCGACCAACAGCATCTTCTTCAACAATTGTGTTTCTCCAAGAACGCCATAAGCTTTCTGGAGTTCTGCATTCTTAAGGTCAGGATATACAACGGCAGAGGCAGTAAGGTCAGATATGTAAGCTGCACGCTCAAAGGTTTCTGAACCTGTTTTCTTATCCTTTTTTGTATGCTTCTTCATTAACAGCTCGTTTTCATCCTGCATAACAGGTTTGATTTCCCATGGCTCTGGCTTCCCATCTTCCATGAAACGCTTTGATATAATAACCTTTTCGTTTTGAGGTATAACTGGATTTAAAAACGCTTTTAAACTCATTGTCAATTCTCCTTATCTATAATTTGTCGGTAATACAAAATCACTGAGCAATTCGATGCCGTCAGCCGTGAAATCAGTATCGTATGTGACGATATCATCACTGTCGCTGTCAAGCATGGATATCAGATCAGTAGCAAATATTACGCCTGTTAAAGCAGCTTCTCTGGAACCGACGGTGCTTGCCTGATCCAGATTTTTTGCCTGTACAGTTATGTTGGGGTATATGCCTGTTTTTAGGTATCTCACTGTTGCCTTTAGCAAATCCCCGTTCATAAGTGCTAAAGTAGCAGACCCGCTTATGCTGGCGCCGATAATCTTATGCTGGGTGATCCTATTGCCGAGCATCTTCTTTTCTTTAACGTCTTTTGCGATGTTCGCACTGATTTTAACGACCTCAAAAAGAGGTCTGTTCTGACCATCTATCGTGATATAGACATTGCCTTCCTGCGCAGATAGAGTGTCGGACAGCTTCGTATAGTTCTTATCCATTTAAACCTACCTCACATTCACTTTGATATATATTTTGTTTACACTGTCAACAGGCTGAAGACCTGCTTCGATAACAACGGCATCTGCATCAGCACCGGCAGCCACTGTGATATCGTCAGCTCCATTAAATTCCTGCAGGGCACCAATTCTTTGAAGCTCGTTGCAGTAGCTAATAATAGATGTCCTCAAAAGCTGTCTTCCGTCAGTATTGTTGTTTATCTTCCCAACATACTGAGCTTCAAAAATGGTTTGCACATCAGTCTGGAAAGCATCTAATGTACGCATCACTCTATTGCTTCTCCATGCCTTTGATTTCGGAGCTGCGAAGCTGGTTAAACTATTGATATCGTATTCAACTACCGCATTTCCATACTTTGCTGTAAAAACCATATGCCCGGCAAGGATTGCTGCTTCAGTCTCAGCATGCGT
>CAYGHY010000336.1:0-3140 GCA_964349435.1 uncultured Oscillospiraceae bacterium | reverse complement strand
GGGATATGAGCCCGCCGACGAAGGAATTGATGCGCATTGTGCTGGAAAAGAAACTCAATCACGGAGGGCATCCGGTGCTGCGGTGGAACATGGACAACACCTTCGTGCGGACTGACCCTGCAGGCAACTTGAAAATTGACAAACAAAAATCCACCGAGAAGGTGGATGGTGCTGTTGCGCTGGTCATGGCGTTGGATAGAGCGATGAAGAACCAGGGAGGCACTGGTTCTGTTTATGATGACAGGGGTTTGATATGGATATAGGGAGGAGTTATGCCGACGAAACCGAAGCGACCTTGCCGCCATCCAGGTTGTCCCATTCTTTCGGATGAGGTGTATTGTGAGGCACATCGCCTACTATATGCGAGGGAGAGTGCTACATTGCGTGGTTATGATGGCAGATGGCGAGCGGCAAGAAAGCGATACCTGAAACGATATCCCTTGTGCATGGAGTGCCAGCGAAATGGAAAACTCAAACCCGCTACGATTATTGACCATATCCTCCCGCATCGCGGGGATGAAGATTTGTTCTGGGATGAAAGCAACTGGCAGCCCCTTTGCAAGAGCTGCCATGACAGAAAAACAGGTCTTGGATTATGAAATGCCATTTCTATCACTCCGATATCACAAACTTGAGAAATTTCGAAGTTTGTCGCATGGCATTATTTCAGGTTAATGGAGCAACCAGCTTATGGAACATCAATCAGCTCACCATCAATGACGGTTAAGTGAATATCTCCGTACTTCCATGTGACACGAATATCCTCAGTTCCTGCATCCAGCAAATTCATGATTACATCACCATTAGGAAAATCGTAACGATTGTCTTCTCCACATGAAATAATTGCGATTTTTGGCGCAACCGCCTGAATGAAGTGATAGGAACTGGCATAATCCGAGCCATGCCTACCAACTTTTATGACGTCTGCATAAGGTGGAAATTCATCAGTAAACATCAGCATGGTATCTTCTGCTTTGCTTTCGGCATCCCCCATGAACAGGAAACGAATGCCTTGAAACTCAACCATTAGAACCAGCGAATAATTGTCCTCTTCGCTGTATAGAACTGGATGCGGACCGTATACTGTGATTATCGCGCTGCCCAATTGAAAGCTATCCCCAACAAATGGATACATTTTTTGGGTACCGGTTTCTTCTGCTGCCTTTATGACTTCCCTGTAGGAGGAGTTGTCAGTATTATCGTCAATCGGCGGTAAAACGATGGTGTGAGGGATGTATAATCGAATGATATCATCAAGATAACTGTTATGGTCTCTGTCGGGATGTGACGCTACAACATAATCTAGCTGCTCAATACCTAATTTGAACAATGCGCCTTGCACATCTGCACCTTTCTTCTTTGTACTGGCATCAATCAACATACTCTCACCATCGCATTGGATGATAGAGCATTCACCTTGGCCCACATCGACAAAGATGATATCAAACTCAGCATTGACATTCGAAGCGAATGTTATCATGAATAACATAAAACAGAGGAGCAGGATTTTCTTTGTGTTACAGGGCATCAGTCACTCCTCCTGTGTTCTTTTTGTGTAGAAAAGGTTAGCGACGTGCCATTGCTATAACAGATGATGTGACCGTCCTGATCAGTTCGGTATGTCTTGATTTTTGCGGTTTCTAGGCGCTCTGTCAGATAATGAGATGGATGGCCATAATCATTATCATTCCCAACAGAAATCACTGCATACTTTGGACGCACCTTTTGAAGAAGAAGGAAGGATGTTGATATTTCCCCCCCGTGATGTCCGACTTTTATCAAGTCTGCACTGAGAATATATTTACCACTATGACTGGCCATGACCATATCTGCTTCAACGCTCAGCTCTGCATCAGCCATGAAGAGAAAAGCTGTTTCCTTGTATTGAACTCGGATAACAAGCGACAGATCGTTTGTTACCTTGTAATTATTCCTCAAAGGCGTGAGAAATTGAAATTCAGCTGATCCCAGAGGATAAGAATCTCCAGGTTCAGGTATTGTAATAGACTTGCCCTGGAGAGCGGCATAGTGCAAGAAGTCATTGAACGCTTCTGAATCAAACTCATGTACTGGAGAGAAAACCTCCCCGACAGTACAAGCATTGAGTGCCCCGGACAGACCACCAACATGATCCTCATGTGGATGAGTAGAAACCATGTAATTGATATGTGAGATGCTCAATGTGTTCTTAAGATAGGAATATACAAGGCTGCTGTCAGCGGTATTCCCGCCATCAATCATAAGTACTTGTCCATCACAAATGATGATGGCTGCATCTGCTTGACCAACATCTAGAAAGTGAATCTGGAACCCCTGCGCGATATCTGCAGTCTGAGCTCTAGCCGGCAATAGAGCAACGATTATGAAGAACAAGCAAATAACAAAGGTTGTAGACCTAAATTTACTCATGTTTCGATTATAAGAGAACATCTAGGTTATAGCAAACAAAGTTATGCTTTTCCCAAATTAACGCAAAAAACTTTGATATTGGAGGTGAGGAATCATCAATATTTTTAGAGTATTCAGAGAAAAATCTAGAGATCGACCTCGAAACACTGTGAGTACTGCTCCAGCGTTTTTCTTTGGACCAAGCGGCGCCGGCAAGGCTGTCAGCGTGCAGTCTGCCATTCAGGTATCGGCTGTGTATGCGTGTGTGCGTGTAATTGCGGAAACTATAGCAAGCCTACCTCTGCATGTCTTTAAGTCCACTGAAACCGGCAGTGAGAAGGCGATGGAACATAGCCTTTATCGGATCCTGCACGACGAACCCAACCGTGAGATGACCTCGTTTATCCTTCGAGAAACGATGCTGACGCACCTGCTCCTGTGGGGCAATTCATACAGCCAGATCATCCGGACAGGCCGTAACCAGATAGACAGCCTATACCCCCTACTGCCTGATCATATGGAGGTCGACCGGGACAGCAAAGGTAAGCTCACCTACACCTACACAACTAGTGAAGGCAAGATCTATCGCTTGGCGGCTGAAGAAATTCTGCACATTCCGGGGCTTGGCTTTGATGGCGTGCTGGGCTACAGCCCGATTGCGCTGGAAAAGAACGCCATCGGCTTGGGATTAGCTGCCGAGGAGTATGGCAGCAAGTTCTTCTCCAACGGCGCGCGCCCTTCCGGTATCCTGT
>CAYGHY010000335.1:0-3172 GCA_964349435.1 uncultured Oscillospiraceae bacterium | reverse complement strand
GTGTAGTTCTTCGGAAAAGATATAGCGGAAGTTATATTTCAACGATCCCTAAGTAGAAATTGCAGCAACTTCACCGCTTTATCCTGCTGTTTACCGCTAACATGAAGTGCCGCTATCATTTCTATGCCAAAAATCCCGGAATCCTTCAAAGCCATACTCTTAGTAATGTCGATTCCATATAGGTGTTCCTCTGCAGGCTCGTTCGCCGTTTCTTCGCTTGATATATCATTTGAGTCTTCAACCTTTACGATATACTCCTTGCTTTTTTCCATATCTACGCCCAGTTTGGGCGCAATTTCGTCCAGACTCATAAAAGCGCCTAATTTCGCATACTTTTCAAAACTAGCCTTATCAAGTATGAAAACATCAACCTCACCGGCAGCAAAAAGAACGGTTGCTTTCATCACCATCGCATACTGTTGTTCACTTCTATCGTTCTCAGAGATAAAAGCTCCATCGAAACCCGGTTCAGTAATTTCGGGTATCTTTTCTTTTATCGCAATTCTCAGCTTATCCGTTTCGCTGTAACTGATTTCCCCGATAAATGCTATGGTAAAGTCCGAATCAACTCTGTTTACACAGCCCCTTATGATTAATACAATTGATATGACCGCTACAATGACCGCAAGCATATGGTATTTATAATAATAGAAGAAGTTCCGAGCTTTTTTTTCGTCTATACCAGCCCTCTTGAACAGTGGAGCAGCCTTGCTTGACGGTTCTTCCTTCACGGGAACCTCATAGCCCATAAGGATGTTGTAGGCCTGTGTTACCTGCTCAAAGCTGTATTCTTCCTGCTTGTCCCCGTCGTCCCGCACTTCTCCCGAAGCCTGCTCAGCTTCGTCAGCAGGATGTTCTTTGACCATCCTTTGCTTCTTCAATAGTATGGAAAATTTCCTTTCAATATCATTCCTGCTTGTTTCCTTGCTGACCCCAAGGATTTTTCTAGCTTCCTTTTTATCCAAAATACTTCCCCCTCTGGTACTGTACTAATCTCTCGGCTTCATAGTAGGGAAAAGGAGAATATCTCTTATAGAGTATGAGTCTGTAAGCAGCATAATGAGCCTGTCCACGCCTATTCCCAATCCCCCGGTCGGCGGCATGCCATATTCCAACGCATTGATAAAATCGTCATCCATCATATTTGCTTCGTCATCTCCTGCTTCTCTTTTTTTCACCTGCTGCAATAACCTTTCTTTCTGATCGATGGGATCATTCAATTCCGAATAAGCATTTGCCATTTCCCTTCCGGTTATGAATAATTCAAATCTTTCAGTGAGGTCAGGCCTGTCAGGTTTTCTTTTTGTCAGAGGTGATACTTCGACAGGGTAGTCAATTATAAAGGTCGGCTGAATTAAATGCTCCTCCGCCAGTTCTTCAAACATGAGGCTCATCACCTCTCCCTTAGTCATATTGGCATCTACGCGCAGCCTCTTTCCACGTGCTGATTCGCGGGCTTCCTCATCACTGTCAATGCTGTCAAAATCCATTCCCGAGTACTGTAAGACAGCTTCCCTCATGGTGATTCTGTTCCAAGGAGGAGTCAGGTCAATTTCCTGCCCCTGATAGGATATTCTGGTTGTGCCCAGCACCCTATTTGCTACTGTAGATATGAGATTTTCGGTAAGCTCCATCATGCCGTTATAATCAGTATATGCTTCATAGACTTCCATCATGGTGAACTCAGGATTGTGCTTTATGGACATTCCTTCATTTCTGAACATCCTGCCCATTTCATAAACCTTTTCCATCCCCCCCACAATCAACCGCTTCAGGTATAATTCCGGCGCTATTCTCAGGTAGAGGTCTATGTCCAGCTTGTTGTGGTGAGTAATGAATGGCTTCGCCGCAGCACCACCGGGTATGGTGTTGAGTATCGGAGTGTCCACTTCCAGAAAACCACGGTCGTCAAGATACCTTCTTATCTCCTTCATTATCCTGCTCCGGGTTATAAAGGTCTTCCTCACCTCAGGATTGATAATCAGGTCAACATACCTCTGCCTGTAACGCAAATCAACGTCCTTCAGTCCATGCCATTTTTCCGGCAGTGGTTGCAGTGATTTGGCCAACATCAGTATACTCCCTGTCTTGATGGATATTTCACCCTTATGGGTCTTAAAAACGGTACCCTTCACGCCGACTAGGTCTCCTATGTCATACTTTTTAAAATCTTCATAGGCTTCCTCGCCAATGTCATCTATTTTAACATATAGTTGAATCCTAGCTTCACGATCCTGCAAGTCACAGAAACTAGCCTTGCCCATGCCTCTTTTGGACATTAATCTGCCTGCTACCGAAACCTCAGCACCTTCAAAGCCTTCAAAATTATCAAGTATTTCTTTGGTGCAATGCGTCACTTCATATTTTACTATTTCAAAAGGGTTTTTCCCACCCTGTTGAAGATCCTGCAGCTTTAATCTTCTTGCTTTCAGAATCTCATTCAGTTCATTAATGTCCTGGTTGATTTCTATATTATCCGCCATTTGCTAACCTCCCGCATGCCTACTTTGTTTGTGTTAGAGATCGGATACAGCCTGAACGCTAAAATGCCATCCATGTAAGAATAACAGTTTGCATAATGCAAACTGTTATTCTTATGATTATATACTATATTGCACCTTGGGTACAGGCTGCAAAAGCCTCTATTTTTCAATTTCTAATATCTCAAACTTCAAAATGCCATCCGGGACTACCACTTCGATAACACTCCCCTTTTTTTTATGCATAAGGGCACTGCCAACAGGGGATTCGTTTGATATTCTGAAGCGCGACGGATCTGCTTCCGTCGAGCCGACTATTGTATATAGGATTTTTTCATTGTACTCCACGTCAAGCAGTCTTACCTTGGAGCCTATTGTAACCTTTTCTGTGCTTACGTCTTCCTCATCTATGACTCTCGCATTCTTGAGCATGGCTTCTAACTGAGCTATTCTGCCTTCAACACTCGCTTGCTCATTTTTGGCTTCATCATATTCGGAATTCTCGGAAATGTCCCCGAATGAAAGAGCAACTTTTATTCTTTCTTTTATTTCCATTCTCTTGGGACCTCTTAACTGCTCAAGCTCTTCTTCCAGCTTCTTTAATCCCTCATAAGTCAGAATGACTTCTTTGCCTACCATTTAGAGCCTCTCCTTTACCTATAAATTTTGTGTAGCTAATATATGCATTTAAC
>CAYGHY010000334.1:0-3202 GCA_964349435.1 uncultured Oscillospiraceae bacterium | reverse complement strand
AAACTCGGCGCTGCCATAATAAGCCCCACAATTATCGTAATCACCAATGCTGGGATAAGGACCGTGAATAAAAGCTCTTCCCAATCGCTACGCGGTTTCATGGCATTTCCTCCTTAATCCCTTGGGTCCGCCAGGCTGCCGGGGTGGTATCCCGTAGTCCGGGCGGGCTGCTCGGCTATGTCTATAGCAGCCTGTAATACTGCCAAATCTGATATGGATAAGTAAGCATACCGCTATGTGATTCCACAACATGGTTGGGAGGTCCGTACTCCATAAATACCCTGCCTCTGTCGGTAAGGTAGCCTTTTCTCAAAGGCGTGTTAAACATTCTGTTGCATTCACGGATACGTTGCAGGTAATGTAGCCACGCATTTAAAGGCTTTTCATCTCTTGACAGCCAGAAATTGTAAAAGAAATAGGATAGTTCATTTATATCTTCTTCATTCTCCAAAAGCTGCAGCTTCGTCAGTTCACGCTGATTGGCAATGACTTGAAGATAGTCAAGGTATTCGGTCAACTCCTCGCGGGAATAAGACTTAACCAATGCTGCAAAAAGTTCTTTACTGTCGGGTGTATGAATATCGCTCAAAAGTCCGCTAAGCTGCTGTTTTCGAAAAAATGCAGTTTTGGTATGCAGTTTTACATTTTGTGGAGTATAGATGTCTATTACCAGTTCATACTCACCTTCTGCCAGATCGGCAATATCAATATTTCCCAAAACATAGTTTATCCTGTCAACAGGCATACGGATGGTTTTGGCTAATTGGCGTATATCAACGGAATCTTTTCTGGGGTAATACATAACAAACAGATGCTCGCTGGAAATAAAGGCGGAAACTTCATAAAACTCAACATAAAAATACATCTTACCCTGCTCAGCAGAGAAGGTATTGAACACATTTGGAATGATGTCGAAGTTATTGCGGGTAAAGACAGTCTGTCGTTGTGAGGGATAAACCGTATCGGCAAACTGCACATCGGAAAAACCTATGGCAGCAGAAGGAAATACAGCTTTAACAAGGGTGCTGAAATTGCTGAAATTATCCTCGGCATACTCATCCCTGATCTCTATAAGCATATTATAGTGCCCCTGAGGTAATTCCACCCTTTTGAGGTCGGTTAGCGCAAAGTTAAGGTTCATGGTATCTTTTAGTTCGGGACTGAGCAGATTATATCTGTTGTAAAAAAATACGCTATCCTTATAGCTGAATTTGAGATCAATAAAAACAGAGGACTGAAACCCTCCATGCTCATTTTTTTGGAAAGTGATGGTATTAACCGGTATTTTGAGGTATAATTCAACAAAACTATTTTCGCCACTACTTTTAAAAACAGCATAATTTACAAAAACAACCATAGCCTGAGCCTGATTAACGATAAGAAAAAGCATAATAAGGGCGAATTGCTTAAAAAATCCGAATTGCTTTTGCGAAAATATCATGTGAATTGTCTTATTACGTCCAAAATTAACACAGAAATTAAGGATACAAATTACGACAATCTCTGTTTGCAAACAAGCAAATCTTATCTTTGTATTTTAAAATAATATCCTTTTCCATGACATCGAATTTAAAATCAAATACAATAAAGCCAAAAAAGATACTTATAGAAGCACATTTTCTACCGTCCATACCTTATTTTTCGTATTTGTATCATTGCGAAGAGGCTATCGTTGACGACCTTTCCTTGTTCATAAGACAAAGCTACCGCAACCGCGCAAGAATACTTGGTGCCAACAAGGTTCTTGACCTGACAGTCCCCGTTAGCAAGGGAAAGTCACAACTGCCACTGAAAGATGTCCTTATTGACTACAGCACTCCCTGGCAGAAAAAGCATCTTTCTTCAATCATCTCGGCTTACAACAACTCACCTTTTTTTCAGTATTACGCTGACGATTTCTGCCCCCTGCTGATGAAAAAGGAAAAGTATCTTCTTGACTATAACATTGCCCTTCTGACATATCTGAAAGATGTCATAAAAATTGGCAGCATCATTTCATTTTTGTCAACATATACTACACCTCCGGAAAATGAGGTGATTGATTTAAGAAACAACATTCTTCCGCCTAAGAAAAATTACAGGCAGCCTCAAGGATACACAGACGTGCCCTATACTCAGGTCTTTCTGTCTGAAAAATCTTTCATACCAAGTCTGAGTATTATTGACCTGCTTTTTAATACCGGCAATGAAAGCATAATGATTTTAAGGAATAGTTTTGACTGAGCAGGAGCACTATTTACTGCCGTCCCTAGTTGTTGGATAGCCTATTGAGGTGTATTTTTGTATCCGCTGTTTAATTCTGTCTTCGGGGGCTACCTGCCTGATTTCCTCAATATTTTTGATGATGGCATTTTTTACATTTTTGAAGGTAATTTTATAGTCGGTATGAGCACCGCAGAGGGGTTCCTTTACAATACCATCAATAATTTTTGTCTGCAGCAAATCGTTTGCTGTAAGCTTCATTTGTATGGCAGCCTCTTCTTTGTAGTCAGCACTTTTCCATAGAACCGATGCACAAATCTCCGGAGCTATGATTGAGAACCATGTATTCTCAAGCATCAGCAGTCTGTCGGCAACAGCAATAGCCAAAGCTCCACCTGCAGCACCTTCACCGATGATTATTGCCAGCACAGGTACCTTTAGTTTCAACATTTCCTGAATATTGGTAGCAATAGCTTCTGCCTGTCCCCTTTCTTCAGCAAGCAGGCCTGTTGAAGCACCGGGAGTGTCAATAAAGCTGACAACAGGCTTGTTGAATTTTTCTGCCAGCTTCATCAAGCGTAAAGCCTTGCGGTAGCCCTCAGGATTGGCCATGCCAAAATTACGGTATTGGTTCTCTTTAATATTTCTGCCTTTCTGATGACCTATAAACATGATGGTCTGCCCCTCCAGTGAAGCGAAGCCTCCTATTATAGCCTTATCATCTCCTGCCCGTCTGTCGCCATGCATTTCCATAAAAGAAGTAGCAATGCCATTGATATAATCAAGGCTGTGAGGACGGTCGGGGTGCCGCGACAACTGCACTTTTTGCCACCCGTTCAGATTGGAGTAAATGATTTTTTTAAGTGCCGTCAGTTCCTTGCCCAGTTCCGTAATTTCTGCTTTCAGGGATTCATCCATTTTGGCGGTATCCTTTAGCTTTTGGATTTTTGCCTCAAGCTCCCTTACTGGCTTATCAAATTCAAGCTGATACATATTAAAC
>CAYGHY010000333.1:0-3203 GCA_964349435.1 uncultured Oscillospiraceae bacterium | reverse complement strand
ATAGAGTCAATAGAAATACTTTCAATGAGGCGGTATGTATTGGAAGTGTTCTATGCTTCGCGCAATTTACTTAAACCAAGGAGATACTGCAATGGAAAGTATTCTTCATTGCAAGCATAATAGATGTGGGCTATAATGCATATATATCTTTGTCAACGGAATTCTTGCTTCTTAAAAATTGCCATCGAGAAGTTTAAAGCACATGCAATCCGGCGGATTTGGAGTGAGGATTACGTTGCGCGTCTGAAATAGGCCGTTGTCTGTATGAAGCACCTATCATGGCAAGCATGCAAGCACGGACGTACTACTCAGAATCCGTGTTATTTCGTTTGTTCCACAGGCGGATCGTGGCAATAGTAAGGATGAGAAGACGTGTGATATTCCTGGATAAGCATACGTGCACACAATTGAGGAGGAATGGGCATGAAGACTGTATTTGATCTGTGCAAACCACGTGCGAACGTCTTTGTCGATACGACAAGGGATGACGTCCTGAACCTGAGCAATCTGGTAGAGGGCAGTATCGATGCTGACAAGTTCTTTGGTGAGAACTTCAAGACCAAAGGCATGGATGTTCTTCTTCAAACCGCGTTCAAGCGTTTTCAGGGTACATCACCAACTGGTGTAATTCGACTGACCCAGGCGATGGGCGGCGGCAAGACGCATAATATGCTTGCCTTGGCCTTACTTGCAAAGAATGTAGATTGGCGCAGGAAGCTGCTGGGAAAGCAATTTGATCATGTTGGGGATATCAAAGTCATTGCTTTTTCTGGCCGCGAGAGCGACGCGCAGTTTGGCATCTGGGGAAGCCTTGCCGATCAGCTGGATAAGAAAGACTTGTTTTCCTCTTTGTACTCTCCGCTACGAGCTCCAGGGGAAAGCGCCTGGGTCAATCTGCTTAAGGATCAGAAAATTCTGATATTGCTTGATGAGCTTCCTCCCTATCTGGAGAGTGCCCGTTCAGTCACTGTCGGCAACTCTGATCTCTCCAAGGTCACAATCACAGCGCTTGCCAACCTATTCAACGCTCTTGGCAAGGAACAATTGGCCAATGTATGTCTGGTATTTTCTGACTTAAGAGCAACTTACGAATCCGGCAGCGAGTTGCTACATTCCAGCTTCAGGGATCTTGAGAGTGAAGCGAGCCGCGTCGCGATTAATATTGAACCAGTTGCGCTCAACTCGGATGAGATTTATGACATTCTTAGGAAGAGGCTGTTTGAAAGCTGCCCGGCGACTAATTCACCAGAGGTCAATGATATTGCTACCGGCTACAAAGAAGCGGTTATACGCGCGGGAAAATCTGGCCTGACGTCATACGCTGCGGATAAAATATATCTGGGAGTTCGCGACTCATATCCGTTCCATCCATCGATCAAGGATTTGTATGCACGCTTTAAAGAAAACCAAAATTTCCAACAGACGCGCGGACTTATCCGGTTGATGCGCCAGATCATCCGCCAGTTTTATGAGAGTGGCCGCGCCAAGCAGGCTTCACTGGTCAATGTATTTGATCTTGATCTGAACAATGGGATGATGCTGGGCTTTATCCGTGAGATAAAGCCTTCCTTGGATAACGCGATAAATCATGATATTGCTCAGCACGGTAAATCAGCAGCTGAGACGATCGATGCACAATATGAGGAAGGCTTTCACCATCCATACGCTCAAATACTGTCGAAGCTGTTGCTCATGTCATCGTTGAACGAGACTACACACGGCCTCCAGGGACTCAATGAGTCTGATCTGCTGGGTTATCTCTGCGAACCGGGACTTGATCTGAACCAGTATAAAAAAGTGTTTGAGGATATCAAGTCACAGTGCTGGTACTTGAAAATGGACAACCGCGGGCATTATTATTTCCAGAACACCAAGAACATGGTCGCAGAGATGAACACCCTGGTTGACAGCTACAGCAATGAAAGCGCCAAAAAGGAATTGCGCAAGTTCCTGGAGACCAACTTCACACCCAAACTCAAGAAGTGTTATGAGTCGCTGTATGTAATGCCCGCGGTTGATGAGATTTACCTTGATATGAACAAGGTAGCGCTGGTCATCTATGAGCCGTATGGTGGTTCCGGCCTTCATCCGGATTTGCAGGCGTTTTATGAAAGCGCGACTTTCAGGAATCGTGTCATGTTCCTATCAGGCCAACGTAGTGTGATGGAAAAGCTGTATGAGAACAGCAAGCGTCTCACTGCTATCAGACAAATCATTCAAGGTATGAAGGAGGAGCACGTACCTGAGACCGATCAACAGTATCGTGAAGCGACTGATCAACAGGACAAAGCTACAACCGCCCTGCTTTCGACTATCCGTGAGACATTTATAACGCTCTACTACCCCTCAAATGCTGGTATGACCAGTGATGATTTCAAGTTGGAATTCGCGGGGAATAAATTTAATGGTGAAGAGCAGATCGTCAAGACACTTACAGAGGCACAAAAGTTCCAGGATTTTACCTCAGATGCCAGTGCGTTGGATATCCTGCGTAAGAAGTGCGAAGCACGGATCTTCACACAAAAAGAAATGACCTGGTCACAAATAATGGAACGCGCAGCAACCGAGGCTGCATGGCAGTGGTATCATCCCGAACAAATGAATTCCATGAAGAAAAACTGCCTGATCAAAGACAAATGGCGTGAAACCGGTGGATACCTGCAAAAAGGTCCTTTTGCCAAAGAAAATACAGAAGTGCTTGTTGAGCAGCTTGGCTATGACGAGGCAACGAACGAATTCACATTGAAAGTGCGAGGTGTTCATGGCAGTACAGTGTACTATGATGTAGGAGCAGAGCCCACCAAGGCGTCTGCTTTAGCCTCTAATCCATTCATCACTAAGGAGCCTGATGTTTGGTTCCTATGCGTGGACACTTCAAAGGATGATCCGCACCCGACCGGAGAGGCGAAGCGCTTTATCTGCAAAGTTCCGCTTAAGCATGATCAGCGTGCCAGCACAAAAGGAAATGTCATGCAGCTGGCCACACATCCTAATTTCGAGATTCGCTTTACAACAGATGGCTCCAACCCGAAGGAATCCGGCGGCAAGTATACTGGTGAGTTCATATTGCCATCAGGGTGCAAGTTCGTAAGCACAGCAGTGTACTACAAGGACATATTGGTCGAAGAGAAGGTCATCCCTGTCACACAAAACCATGTGATCAAGAAGGTTCCGATAAGTGACGATAAACCACTTGAATATAC
>CAYGHY010000332.1:0-3218 GCA_964349435.1 uncultured Oscillospiraceae bacterium | reverse complement strand
AGCCAGCACCGCTGGTCGCAAGATTACCGGTAGAAAGACCAATCAGCGTTGTGAGGAAACCAAGGGCTTGGGCCTTTTTATACTGTTTATCCAATTGGATATGATTAATACCGTCGTCATCCATCTTAAACAACACATAATACTTACCGCCATAGTGAAGAGCAAGAAGAATGTAAGCAAGCAAAAGCAGGACGGTCATGGTTATGAAACCATAGCCAAGGATCATTGAGAAAATATTGAGTGCTTCACCAACATTGTCCAATAATGTGATACCGAGCATGAAGATTGCTGGTACTAACAGGGCAATGAGCATGACTTTAGCAGCCGTTATCAGGATTGCCGGATTCTTCCAGAAAGAAAACTCATACACCCATTGTAATTCATTTCCGTTGATCGTAATATTTCCCTGAGTTTCAAGTACTGGCTCCGGGTTAGCAACACTTTCATTCACTGAATTAATAGCTATTCCCTGATTTTCAATGCCCTCTTTACTAAAGGGTTTACCGCATTCTACACAAACAATCTCATCCGCAATTCGTTTTTTACCGCAATTTTCACAAAACATCGTTGACCTCCTTTACATGTTTTACCACATGTTTGATATTCTTCGTAAGTATTTTCAAGAAAAGAATCATGATATAATAATAGAAATAATCTAAAGTTAGAGGAGAAACTGTATGGTAACTAGAATGACATACTTTTGTACACAATGCGGAATCCGACTATCGGGTAAGAAACCTTGTCGAAGCTGTGGCTTTGACATCCACAGCGACCAACCTTATGGCAATACTTCGCCGATGGGAGCTGGCGGATATGGTTGGTCGGATGCGGTCAATGATCCCAGATTTGCAGGATACCAGGGAAACAAAAGGACATACATCACAGTATTCGCACTCATTTTAATCATCATGATACCTGCATTTCTGCTTCTATCCGGCGATTTGAGTCTTGATAGTGAAGGTATCACAGTCATTGGCGTTGTTTCAGCCATGTTCCTTCTGATTGCGATATTTGCAATAAGCGGTACAAAGCGCAAGGGAATGGAATGGACAGGTAAGATTGTAGATAAACGCCTGGCGGATGGGCTACATAGCCAGCCTCGAATCATCATCAAGCGCGACGATGGCACAACAATCGAACTACCCTTTGAAGACGACCTTGTCCAATATGAATACTATAAAATCGGAGATGTCATCAAGAAGCACAACAAACCAAATCTTAGAACCTTAGAAAAACAGGATAAACGAAGAGATGAGGTTTTGTTTTGTCCTTCCTGTGCCTATCAAGGGGATGCCAGAGATCATTATTGTCAGGCCTGTGGTTCACCCTTATTAAAAGGCAAATAATGCTTACTTCACCAATTGAAAGTGAATTCGAACCAAAACCATTTCAATTTCTAGAATTCCCAATCCATCGACCATATGTCCTGATGGATAAACTTTAACAGCACAAATCAGATCTGGATTTTCGGTTTCATCGGATATCATTATACCATCTTCAAGTATAAAAGAGATATCCTCTCCAAATGTATAAGAATCACCATCCATCTCCCAAGTTACAATCAGTTGATTTCCAACAATCTTGCCGATACAGTCATACTCATCTTTACTGTATTGGCTTTTTTCATACTCAACAAACCAAAGCGTACACGTGTAATCACCTTGAAGATCTTCAAGGGTAATGGAATCATTGATGCCCTGGTCACCGATGATATCAAAAGCTTCATTCTCCAATAATGGATTCTTTACCGAATTAGAGAAGAAACAACCGGAAATCAGCAGTATAGTAGCAAGGGCGATAGTGATTTGAACTCTCTTTCTCATATACTTCCTCCAATATCCCAAACTAAGCATAATAATCACCGTGTAAACAGAACAACAGTCGTAAGATCAGCTATGCCATCATTATCCCAATCAGAGTAAATGTGACCCTGCCCATATTCCTTACCGTCTTTCGCCCAAAAGATGATTTCAGCGATTTTGTCATCACCCAAAACTAATCTCAGATAGCCATCCATATAATTACCATATAGTAAATCCTTAGCCTCATCTCCTTCAAAAGGATACTTCTGACCATCGTACTCCACATAATGATGGGTAAAATCGACGGAAGTATTGTTATCGGATGAAGATATCTCTTTAAGTCCGACCGTCGAAAAGAACGTTTCTTCAGGCTCGGACTCATAGTTGACAACCATGACTTTCCAATTGCCCAAGATATCTTTGTATGTCAACTCTACCCCATCTTGGGGTACTACATCGTAAGACATCGGCACATACCAGCTAAAATCCTCACGTGTAGGTTCCTTACTTGAATCATTACCAAAAATCAAATTTGGAAGGTCTTTTATCTTCGTCAATAGTTCATCCATACCTAAAAAGCTCATCGCAAAATAGCCGCCCACCACAATTAAAACAACCAAGATAAAGGGCATCAACTTGCCTTTCGATTTGGGTTTTGGGGTTTCCTTAATGGTTTGAGTAACTTTGGGTTTTATAACTACCTTCTCTTCAACCGGCAACTTCGATTCAACTTTTGGTCTTACCTCACCCTTTACCGGATGACCACAAAACTCACAAAACTTACTGTCCTCAGGAATCTTTTTTCCACATGCCTCACAATACATAGGATCCTCCTTACGATCGGTTGTTTTTATTTCCAAGGCCGAACTCGTATCCAACTCAATAGACTTAAACCAAGAAACATACCTGCTGTAATCAATCCTATCCTAAGCCCTTCTTGATCACCGCTTAACTCTCCATAAAGAAAGAATCCAGCTAAGAATATTATGGCCATCAGGCCGAGCCATAGTGCGGCTTTGACACCACCACGCATCTCACACCTCCATGATTAAGTAATCAACCCATCTTCGCTCCGCAACTCTTACAAAACTTCGCACCTTCACTTAACTTTTCTCCACATTTTCGACAGAAGCGAGGTCCGCTGATTTCAGTTCTAACTTCATCTTTGTTCACAGGTGATACTCTCACCTCTTTCGGTATTTCACCCGGAGCAATCATGGTCGCAATCATACCCTTTAACTCCTCGTAGTTTAATGTCATCACACAAGATTTCTCGGTGCCATCTAGATACCACAAGTAGTTTGGCGTTTTGATAAACGCTAATGACAGATAGTTCAGTACACCTTCATGATAAAACACACTTCGAATGCCAAGTGTCGTCTTTCGGTTCAACAACTCATCAAACAGAGCCAACCC
>CAYGHY010000331.1:0-3226 GCA_964349435.1 uncultured Oscillospiraceae bacterium | reverse complement strand
ATGTTATGATATGCTATCATAAGAAGTTTGTTTCACACCACAATTGAGAAATTTTGAGGTTTTATAGTATGGAAATTTCAGATGGTATGTGTCCGACCAAGAAGCTGTACGTTTTTGCAGCTATTGGAGTTTGTTCCGGTATTGCTGTCTTCTTTATTTCCGACGCTATGTCAAAGGGTAGCCATACACTGTGGTGTTTGACATTGGCATTTCTAGCAAGCATATTAACATTTGCAGCATCCTCCGGAACACTGTTTTATATCCTTTACAAAAGAACAATCAGAATAATTATAAAGCTTAAAGAAAAGTCCTCAATCGATCAGCTTACTGAATTATACAACAGAAGCTTCATTGAACCGTTCATTGAAAGCGAAATTCATACTGCAAAGAAGGATAAACAAGATGTCAGCGTAATAATGGTAGACCTGGATCATTTTAAGGAAATAAACGACACTTACGGTCATGCTGTTGGTGATCACGTATTAGCTATTTTTGCCCAGGTGGTTTTGAAATGCATCAGGAAAACTGACATTATTGCACGTTATGGGGGGGATGAGTTTATTGTTGTTCTTCCCAACACTGATACTGATACTGCAAAATCAGTAGCAGAAAGAATCCGGGAGGATGTCTCCAAAACGCACATACCCCCGTTAGATGGTGTGGTGATATCTTCCATTAATTGCAGTGTCGGCATATCCACCTATCCAGAGCATTGTGACAGTAAGAACTCGCTGATAAGGACTTCCGATTTGGCGCTTTATATGGCCAAGCGTTCCGGCAGAAACTGCATAAAGGTTTATCAGAGGGATCTTGTATTGAACTGAAGCCGGTGACAGGATTCTACACTAAGGGCCGGCTGAAATATTACTTCCGATATTGAACTGAAGCCGGTGACAGGATTTTACACTAAGGGTCGGCTGAAATATTACTTCCGATACTTTTTCGGGGAACGGGGCTCCGCTGTAGTTCCCAGAAAAAGTTTTAGCGGAGGTTATATTCAGCGGTTCGTAAACTCAATGAAAGTAAACTCGGAATGACAAGTCAAAAAGTGGCTGACCCATTAGGACTACAGCGTAATCCACCTAATATTCCTGTAAAAATAACGTATTAAAGCATTCGCAATTATTTCAGAAATACACACGAATGCCGGTCAGAAAATTAAGCTTTCGCTGTAGTATCAGTTAAGTGCGCTTCCGAGTCAGCCTTTCTATTTTGTCAGTCCAATCAGGAAGAAATCCGCCTTTATCAGGTAATATCCATTTTCTGATCGCTCTCCTTATTTCATCGCCTCTTCAACTGCAACCGCTACTGCGACGGTAGCCCCGACCATCGGGTTGTTGCCCATGCCCAGAAAACCCATCATTTCAACATGAGCCGGCACGGATGAAGAGCCTGCGAATTGTGCATCGGAATGCATTCTGCCCATGGTATCAGTCATGCCATAGGAAGCAGGGCCCGCAGCCATATTGTCGGGATGCAATGTCCTTCCGGTGCCGCCGCCTGAGGCAACAGAGAAGTACTTCTTGCACTGCTCGTTGCATTCCTTTTTGTAAGTACCTGCTACAGGATGCTGGAACCTGGTCGGATTGGTTGAATTACCGGTAATTGAAACATCGACACCCTCAAGGTGCATAACCGCAACGCCTTCTCTTACATCATCCGAACCGTAACATCTTACTTTAGACCTATCCCCCTTGGAATAGCTGATTTCTTTGACAATTTCAAGCTCTCCCGTATAGTAATCAAACTTTGTCTGAACATATGTAAAACCGTTAATTCTCGAAATAATCTGCGCAGCGTCCTTTCCGAGACCGTTGAGTATCACTTTAAGTGACTCGGTTCTGACTTTATTTGCGGAATTTGCAATTCCTATGGCTCCTTCCGCAGCAGCAAAGGATTCGTGTCCGGCTAGAAACGCAAAGCATTTGGTTTCATTGCGCAGAAGCATTGCACCAAGATTGCCGTGGCCCAGACCAACCTTTCTGTCATCAGCAACAGAGCCTGGGATACAGAATGCCTGCAGACCTTCGCCTATAACTTCAGCTGCTTCAGCCGCCTTTTTGCAGCCCCTCTTTATTGCGATTGCAGCGCCTACCACATAAGCCCAGCAAGCGTTTTCAAAGCAAATCGGTTGTATTTTTTTTGTTATCGTATATGGATCAATTCCCTTTTCATCACAGATTTTCTTTGCTTCCTCTATAGAGGCAATACCATTTTTGTTCAATTCTGCATTTACCCGGTCTATCCTTCTTTCATAACTCTCAAACAATAACATGTCCTAATCCCTCCCCCTCATTACTCTCAAACAATAACATGTCCTAATCCCTCTCCCTCATTACTCTTCTCTCGGATCGATAATCCTGACAGCTTCATCGAACCGGCCGTACCTGCTGGTTGCCTTCTTGACGGCTTCATTTGCATCTGTGCCTTTCTTGATCATTTCCATCATCTTCCCCATATGCACAAATTCATATCCTATAATTTCATTGTTTCCATCAAGCGCCGTTCGGGTAATATAACCTTCAGCCATTTCAAGGTATCTGGGGCCTTTTGCCAGCGTACCGTACATGGTTCCGATTTGGCTTCTCAATCCCTTGCCCAAGTCTTCCAGGCCCGCTCCTATCGGCAATCCGCCTTCGGAGAATGCTGTCTGCGTTCGACCATAAGCAATCTGAAGGAACAACTCTCTCATTGCCGTATTAATAGCATCACATACCAGATCAGTGTTCAGCGCTTCGAGGATAGTCTTGCCAGGCAGTATTTCTGCGGACATGGCGGCCGAATGTGTCATTCCGGAGCATCCTATGGTCTCAACCAATGCTTCCTGTACCAAGCCATCCTTGACATTGAGCGTAAGCTTGCAGGCTCCCTGCTGTGGTGCGCACCAGCCTACACCGTGTGTCAGTCCGGATATGTCCTTGATTTCCTTTGACTGTACCCATTTCCCTTCCTCTGGGATAGGTGCCGGTCCGTGATTGGGACCCTTTGCCACACATGTCATTCTTTCAACCTCATGCGAGTAAATCATTATTTAACCCCTTTCTATATGCAAATAATTATATAGGTATCTCTTAATTGTCTCATTAACAGCTATAAAAACTGATTGCAGCAAGCTGACTGCAAAATATTCTACCATATTGTTCTTTAAAAGTATATGTATTGTGAACTAAAGCAGCTTTGAAGAGTCAACTTTTTTATAATACGTAATTAATCCCATATTAAACAC
>CAYGHY010000330.1:0-3233 GCA_964349435.1 uncultured Oscillospiraceae bacterium | reverse complement strand
TCCAATCTTGACGATATTTTGACGATGCTGAAAGCAAAGAAGCAGCCTGGCAAAGTCGATTGAAAAACGCAGAGGAATATTCAAGAACAAAGCAAGGCTTGCAGAAGCAGCATCAAAAATCAAAACAATAAGCGAAACATTTAAACGATTGCGAGGCTATTGTGATGAGTGAAAATGATGGTAGTCTTCCGGGAAATAATCATGCGCTTCGACTTCTGTATAAGCAGCTTCAAACTGAAAACATCCGGCTAAAGCAATTGCTCATGAGCCACGGAATTTTATATGAATCAGACCAGAAAAGCCAGCTGGAGGAGCCTTCTCATCCATCAACAGATGAACAATCTGTTTCAGATAATCATTCAAGCGCAGGTGTGGATAAACTTACCAAACAAAGCCCGCTAAGTGAGCGTGTTGCGTTGTTTATTTCATACTTTTGCGGACGTAAGGATGTATATGCACGCCAATGGCGCGGTAAAGACGGAAAAATCGGATACAGTCCAGCATGTAAAAACGAATGGATACAAGGTGTTTGCCGAAAACCAAAGTTTAAATGTGCTGATTGCTCAAATTCAGTTTATTTGCCGTATGACGAAACTGCGGTAACAGATCATTTATCAGGTAAGCGCATCATGGGTATATATCCTCTGCTTCCTGATGACACCTGTGGTTTTCTCGTCATTGATTTTGATGAGGCAGATTGGAAAGCTGATATTCGCGCAATGACTGCAACCTGTGTTAGTCGCAACATTCCTTATGCTGTAGAAATATCCCGCAGTGGTCACGGTGCACATTTCTGGCTGTTTTTCAAGAGTCCATAGAGGCTTCGACTGCAAGAAATTTTGGATCACTCTTATTGTCACAAACTATGCAAGAAAATGCCCGCCTTCAATTTTCTTCATATGATCGTATGTTTCCCAATCAGGACACGATGCCAAAAGGTGGTTTTGGGAACCTGATAGCTTTACCATTCCAGAAAGAGGCTTATAAACATGGCGGGTGTATTTTTGTGGATGAGACATTAACACCATATCCTGATCAATGGACATTCCTATCGTCGGTTCACCGAATCAGTCATTTGCAGATTGAAGCATGGATGGCAAAGGAACATACCTCGCCGCTTGGCGTGCTTCGTCTGGATGAAATTGATGAAAATCCATGGATGCGCAATCGCGCTGCGCCTGCCTTAAGTCTCAATATGCCATCGACCATGAGTTGTGTTGAGGCTGATAGATTGTATATTCCTATAGAGGGGATATCTCAAAAAGCACAAAACCATATCAAACGACTGGCAGCGTTCCGCAATCCGGCATTCTATAAAGCGCAGGCTATGCGTATGCCTGTATGGAACAAGCCTCGTATTATTTGTTGCGCAGAATATATCGATCGTTTCCTGTGCCTGCCGAGAGGTTGCAAAGATGTGCTTTCTTCGCTTGCTGCTCAGAATGGCTCAACGCTGCATTGGAAGGATGCTCGATGTGCAGGACGCACAATTGACGTGGATTTTCACGGCTTGTTACGGGAAGAGCAACTCTTGGCGCTGGATGCATTGATCAGAGAAGAGAATGGCGTGCTATCAGCCACGACAGCTTTTGGCAAGACTGTAATTGCCGCGGCATTAATTGCACAAAAACGTGTGAATACCTTGATTCTTGTTCATCGTACACAGTTGATGCAGCAATGGAAAGAACGTTTATCAGAGTTTCTCGTTATACGGGAGACATTACCAGATGTGCAAAAAAATAGCGGACGAAAGAAACATTGTGATGTGATTGGCATATTTGGCGGTGGAAAAGATACACGCGGAGGCATTATAGATATTGGGATTTTTCAGTCAATGGGATCTGATGATGAGATTAAGCCGTGGATAGGCGAATACGGCATGGTTATTGTAGATGAATGCCACCATGTGCCTGCTGTCAGTTTTGAAAAGGTGATACAGGCAGTAAAAGCAAAGTACATATATGGTCTAACGGCGACACCTGCCCGTCAGGATGGGCATCATCCTATCCTGAGCATGTATCTTGGACCGATTCGCTATCAAGTTGATGCCAAAGCACAGGCAAAAAATAGACCCTTTTCACACATTATGATTCCTCGCTTCACGGGAACGCGATTTCACATCAATCCTGAGGAACATATGCCAATCATCAGCCAATACTATGCACAGATGCTTTTGGATGATTTGAGAAATCATCTCATCACAGATGATGTCCTTAGCTGCATCCAGGAAGGAAGAAATTGTCTTTTATTGTCTGAAAGAACAAAGCATATAAAGGTATTGGCAGAATTGCTTGATAAACATATTGATGGGGTAATCACCCTAACAGGAGGAAAAACGAGCAAAGAGACAGCTGCGCAAATTGAAGCCTTGCGAAATGTACCACTAAGCCGTCCGTTGGTTATATGTGCAACGGGCAAATATATAGGTGAAGGTTTTGACGAACCTCGCTTGGATACACTTTTTTTGACAATGCCCATCTCCTGGCATGGAACGCTTGCACAGTACGCAGGACGGCTGCACCGCTTGCATGTGGGAAAACGTGAAGTGCGTGTATATGACTATATTGACAGCAGTGAAGAGATGCTTGAACGTATGTATCAGAAGCGATTGAAGGGATATGCGTCAATTGGGTATCAGGTGTCGCCGGATGCATGTGATGCAGCAGTCAACGGTGACATCATTTATAATCAAATCACCTTTCAGAAATGCTTTGTTGATGATATTTCAAAAGCGCGCTCAAGCGTTGTTATTGTCAGTCCGTACACCACCCTTCGACGAGTAAATTGGCTGAAAAGTATTCTGACGGTTGCGCAAAGCCGTGGCGTCTCTGTGACTGTGTATACACGCCCGGCAGATTCCTTTCTGGACAAGAACAGACAGACAGCAGAGAGTGCCATTCGTGCGCTGGTCGAAACAGGCATAACTGTGCAGACCAGGGAAGGAATCCATCAAAAATTCGCCGTCATTGACGGACGGATTGTGTGGTATGGCAGTGTCAACCTGCTTAGCTTCAGCGCATCGCAGGAAAGCATCATGCGGCTGGTCAGCGGAAGTGTGGCAAAAGCACTTCGCATGGAATAAAGTCAGAAAATTATGACATTTTTACATCAATGGGAAAGATACACGGTTGATTTTTTATATTGATCAAGGGGTCATACAGTATGAAACTGAGAGAAGAAGGAGACCAATCAATGAAGACTGTTGAATTGAAGATCGGCGTCCATGGAGTATC
>CAYGHY010000329.1:0-3236 GCA_964349435.1 uncultured Oscillospiraceae bacterium | reverse complement strand
GCCAGTAGATGTAGACATAGTTTAATCCTCCAATAAAATAAAAGAGATAAAGTTTTTTGGATGATGCAGCACACCGCCCACCACCCCTCATAAAACGGTTCCGAGAGCTACCGACCCCGAAACCCGATTATGGATAGTCTTCCCACAAAGACATATGTACTTTCTCTTGCTCTCTGTGGATAAACCCTCCATCTTCAGCCCCTTCATGTGAGGCTGGTTCAATACTTGCTACTTGATTCTTGGTGAAGTCATACATAACATGTACAACATCCCCACATTCCAGATTTTTCGTATTTTCGCAATTGATAATAAGGCCTGACTCTATTTTAATCTCTAGAGTCAAGCCTCCCCTTAACACAACACCACGTAAGGGCCTCATAGCAGCCCCCTATCTGCCATTTCTGAGGTCGATCCATTCGTGGTTGTCAATCTTGAAGTACCAATGCGCATACTTGCCCTGCGGCTTCAGTTGTTCTTCGATGGCACGGTCGCCTTCCATAACAATAACAATGGCGTGACCATCAAAAGCTGCCTGCGCAATCTTGCTGCCCGTTGCGGGATTCTGCGGGATAACCTTCCGTTTGAGCAGGGTACCATTGTCATTAATGTACAGATAATACATTGGCAGCTTTATCTTGGTTGTCATGCTTCCACGTAATCCATCTGTGGTCGGCGCTGCAACACAAGCTCTGCCATGCTCATCGGAACAATCAACGGCAAAGACAACTTGCTTCTCCAGGTCCGTAAGCGGAATAGGCATACACACATGTTCGGAATTGCTGAACGGAGTCATGGAGTGTGTAGTCCATCCACAATTTCGAAAGATGTTCTCATAAGCCTTATAGATTACCGCTTTCACCGTATCCCTGATTGTCTCAGGTGGCAAGTTATGATTTATCAGGGTGGTAGGTACTGGCTGGGTCGGCTGTACTGGGGCCATTCCGCCATTTGCAGGTGTGAATTGGGCTGTTGGTGCTACAGCTGGAGTAAATGGAGTGTGGGCTGGGACTGGGGCTTGAACTGTTGCATACTGGGGCTGGGCTACTCCGAATCCACCGGCCTGTGCTGCCAATGTCTCAGCAGGTACGATGGGTGTAGTTGCCTCGCCAGGAAAGCCACCAACTACATTGCTTGTGCTTATAACTGGGGTCATATCACGTACATATTCCGCCATGCTGGCCCCAGGCCCCTTTTTCCATTCAGGGTCATCAATGGCATCATCCGTCATGGAATGAATGACCTGCTTGAACGAGTTGACGAACTTGGCCGTTTCCATGTCCTCACCAAGCATCAACATCACTTTATTCTCCAACATATGAAGCTGCCGTGATTTGAGTGGCTCCTTCAACGTTTCAATCCAATCAGCAGTCATTTTGCAGAAGTACGGCTCTTCCAGCGGGTTGGCAGGCTCGATGTCCATTGTTTTGGCCATCCATACCAACTTTTCCCACGCCCATTCATCAGCGTCGTTGTCCCGCGCTTCTTCCACATGTTCATCAACCTCTCCTGCCGAATGACACAGGAACAGATGATTGATTTCGTGCAGCGTGGACAGCAGAACATTTCTATGCCATCCAAATAGTATGGAATATTCAGGATTCTTGAGTATCTCCTCCACGGATACCTCAAAGATGCGTTCCAGGTTAAGGGTCATGTTCTTGCAGGCATAAGCTGCTATCGCCATCATCCTTCCGGGCTCACCATCATCTCGGATCAGGATGGATCTGCAGTTGTGATCAAACTCATCCATCTCGGGCATCTGGAAACATGCACCGATAATGTTCATGGTGCGTTTGGATATCAACGTAGATCCGTGTACTGCGATGGCTGCATACTTATCTGCAATCCAAACAGGAATTTCAGGTACAATAACCCGCGGCTCTTTGGGTGCTACGATTACGGGTTTTGCCTCTGCCATCATTGCTGCCTTCTCCAATGCACTCGCCAGTTTGTTCATGGTATAACTCCCTTTTTCAAATAAATGATTAATGGGAAGGCACCACCACGGCACCTCCCCACAAGACGGTTCCCGAGAGCTCCCGCCCCCGCAAACCCGAAAGAATTATCTACATTCGCACGCTGATCGGCTCGAACTTCCGCCATTTGATGTTATCCAGATACTGACGATACTCTCGCACGCCAACGATACATGCGGAAACCTCGTCGCTGTCATCCACCACTCTAGTGAATGCGGGCCTCGGCTCGTTGGGCTCCGAGAACTTCTTGAAGATGAGAGCTCGCTGGAAAGCTTTCTTCTGCTGAACTTTCCGTTTCTGGGCAATACGTTTCTGGGCTGCCTGCTGATTGCTGGTAAGTTTCATTGTGTTACCTCCATAAGTATGATGGGTTATGTATGGAGGCCGAGTACCACACCCGACCCCCTCACCTATCGGTTCCCGAGAGCCACCGCTCCCGCAAACCCGAATTAACAATTAAGCCAGGTGTTCAATTCTCTTGTGGTTATTCTCAACCACGCCGCTGCAGCAATCTTGCCTCCATGCTTTTTCACAGCACTTTTACATATTGCTTTACCCCACCATTTCGCCGCCATCGAGAGACGTCCTTTTCTATACAACGGCTCCTTCAGACAGCCAGTGACATTCTCTCGTGTTACATGTCCAGTCTTAATGAGGGCTTCGACCAGGGTCAATGGGTCCTTTGTGTTGAATCGTACTAGTCTATAGCTTATAGCCATACCCCCAATCTCATTCCCGTCCTTGTCTACGGAAGCATATCCTACCATTATCGCTGCCTCCTTTTGATTGAACCTCCATCTGATCCAAGCTATGGCTATGGGCAGGTCGTCAAACTTTGTGTTACCGTAGAGCTGCTTGTTATAATCAACAAAGAAGTCCCTGTCTGATAGGTTGCCCAATTCTTCCATTGTTATCGGGCGTCCTTGAAATCTACAAAGTTCAATCTCATTTCCTTTTTCCATATGGCAATTCTTGTGACTCATGATGTTAACCCTTTCAAATTAATGGTTGGTAGGGGGCACCACCACGGCACCCCCATTTGAAATTGTTAGAGTATCTGCTGCAACTTTTCCATTCCACGCGCTATACTTTTCTCAATATCCCTGTAGTAATAGGATGTCAACAGGTTGATGATTCTGACTTTATCTTTCCCTACCAAGGTGTGGCCGGCTTTCAGCATTTTGTAGCAGCGGTCAAACAGAAACCTATGGTCTCCCGCTATTTTCAGCGCCTTCATCTCAATTATCCCTAAGACCAAGA
>CAYGHY010000328.1:0-3240 GCA_964349435.1 uncultured Oscillospiraceae bacterium | reverse complement strand
ATAATATACTTTGTGTGGTAAATTCATATACAGCAAGGCATGTACATAAAGTTTATAACTTTTTTAAAAAAAACAACTTTAAATACTTGCAGTTCATACCCTGCCTTGACCCATTAAACGAAATACCCGGTGAGCATGATTTTTCTCTCACACCTGAAAGACACACACATTTTCTTAAAAATCTTTTTGATGAATGGTACAACGATATTATCAGGGGCAATATGACCAGTATAAGATATTTTGACAACCTTGTCGGGATGCTGATGGGGTATCCGCCTGAATCCTGCGGCATGTCTGGGATATGTACGGCGTATTTTGTAGTTGAAGCAGATGGAGGCGTATATCCCTGCGATTTCTATGTAATTGATGAATGGTACCTCGGCAATATTCGGGATATTGGTTATAATGATTTGAAAAACAGTGAAAAGTCTAAAGAATTCATGGAAATATCCAAATATATCGACCCCTCTTGCCGGGAATGTAGTTTCTACAGCTTATGCAGAGGCGGCTGCCGCAGGTCAAGAGAACCTTTTCTTGATAGTAGGCCTGCCCTCAATTATTACTGTTCATCTTATAAGGCTTTCTTCGAATATGCAGGTAATAGGCTGCAAGAACTCGCATGTGTGTTCTCAAGAAGATAGGTTAACGCTTACATCAGGTCTTCCATACGGCATTAGGCTCTGATGCAACAACAAATTCTGTGGTAATATTTATTATTTAACAATACATGTATTTGATGATGCAAAATTTGTTTAAATACAGGCACTAAAAAGATACTGCTTCACTTGAAGCTGTGGTTGTCAGACAACAGCGATCCCCCCTTGGAACAGCTGCCGTAGTTGGAACCTCTGTCATGCATGCAGGATTCCAAAGCTGTCGAACTAAAATCTTATACAGAATCTTAATGGGAGCGTTATGAGTCGAGAGATTCCCGCACTGTTCTGCGAGAGCCTTTGGGTGAAATCACTATTGGCTACTCAACTCTATCTCATTATATTCACTAAACAAAATAGTAATAATTTAAAACTCTCGCTGGTGCCTGCGTTTCAACTCCGTCACAGCATTACCACGGCCAGTCCTTTCTAGGTGTCCGCAATATTCTCTAAGCCGTCCCTTTGCATGAAATGGCCCGCCTTCTTTGATCACCGTCCACAGTGGATCCACATCGCAAGGCATGGATTTCATCATGGTATCATGCCACTGGTTAAGATAATATACTGCCTCCCTACAGACATTGGAATTCCACATGGCGACATCTAGCTGCTCATACGGATCTTCCTTAATATTGAACAGCATTTCATCAGGGAAAAGGTGATATCCATCATGATAGGAACGTATGTAAAGCCATGGTCCAAACCTTACGCTGCGCTGGCACACATGAGCACACTGACTTAAAACGAGATATTCCCTTCCGCAATCCTCTCCCCTTAAAACAGCCAGTGCAAAGCTCTGACCGTCCCAGCTTGCCTTTGGCTCCATGTCGAAAAGCTCCGAAAGAGTTGGTGCCAAGTCAAGATTGTAGTGAAGTCCCTTATCTATATGTCCGGCTAAGCAGCCCGGCCATTTTACAATCATAGGAATCCTGCATGTTATATTATCCGCGGTCCCGTGTTCACCATATATTCCAAGTTCACCCATGTTTTCTCCATGGTCGGCACTTATAATAATTGCTAGGTCATCTAAAACTCCCTGCTTTTTTAATGTATCAAACAGAACTCCGATATAGGAATCCATATATCGTATTCCGCAGTCATATCCGTCAATCATCCTGCGAAGGTCTTCCATATTTCTTAAGCATCCGGGATGTCTTGGGTACCGTGGATCGGCTTTATCGTCATACATCATGATTTCATTGGCAGAATGTGGACCAACCTTCTTGAGATGTTCATTAAATACCGTTCCGGTTATCCAATCAGGCAGCGGGTCATTTTCAAAAGGATTTCCAAAGTCCTCCGGAGACCTATAAGGCGTGTGCGGATCCCAGTAATTAACCTGCAAAAACCAGTTATCCTCCCTGGCATTCTGCTCAATCCATTTTAACGTTGTAGGTGTAATTTCTTCAGCAGATTCACTTCCTTCCTTACCCGTATTGTACATTTCATTAAAGCCTGCGTAAAAGCTCCAGGAAGCGTGGCGCTCAGCAAATGGGCTTATGGATACTGTTTTTAAACCGGCCGAACGAAGAAAAGCCGGAAGGCTGTCAAAAGCCAGGCGATCCCTAAATCCCCGGTCTTCTCCATCAAGCCGCATATCAGCAGCAGTACCTCCGTGCCCCACTACTCCTGTATGTATACCAAACCGGCTTGACATCAACGCCGTACGAGAAGGAAGGCAAGGTGCGTCGGAGCAGTAATAGTTGTCAAACCTAACACTTTCGGATGCAATCCTATCTATATTAGGTGAAGTATTCCTGTGGTAGCCGTAACACCCTAGGTGATCGGGGCGAAGGGTGTCCAGATCAAGGTAAAGTATTCTCATTTTTACTCCTTTCAGTTTTCTTCATCGCAAATACTTCATTGTGTTTCAATAAAAAAGACCGGTATAATTACTGGCATATTGGACAACGACTTTGCAACTTACTGAAGACTCACCTGCCAAAGGCTCCAGCTCTATGCTCATCTATGATACTTCAGGCCTTACGCTAAAGGTCAAAGAGAATAACTCTAAAAGCCTTGTATCTTAAAGCAATAAGCAGAAGGCTTTTGCTAAAGCTATAGATGCCTGATAGTTGCTGTAAGGGTAAAGGAAGAAGTTTCAGACTCAAATATGTCTGTCCTCAATTCATACGCACTAAATAATTGGATATGTCTGAGCCCTAATCCTTGCCGGGAGACTAAAAGCTAAGTTACATCTTACAAGTATCCACATAATGATTTTAGACTCTATCTAGGTATTCAAAGGTGCTCTGATGAATGGATACTAACCTACAAACGTAGTGCCGCTTATCATGATTCTTGCTTATGATACTAACAAACCTCAATACTTAAGAAACAATAGCAAACTTATCAGCTGGGCTACTTAACCACACTGTCCACAACCATATTTGTCCAACTGTCGTTTTTGCTTTTTTAGAAAAAGGTCCTTTGTTATGTCTTATTTATTCACTTTTCAAATAACAATTTTATGAGTTATCCACATTCACAGCCATTTTCTTACTGTAACCGTCAAAAATACTAACATGAAAAATCAGAGCTTTATAATGTGCCGAAAAGTGGTAATGAAGGAAATCTTCAGCGATTG
>CAYGHY010000327.1:0-3242 GCA_964349435.1 uncultured Oscillospiraceae bacterium | reverse complement strand
ACTAACGTGCGCATGGCTCTGAAACGATTAAACGAACTACCCGATGATGAGTTGTGGTCGGCTTATGTTTGGTGGTTGTCAAAAACGATTGCCGCTTCTACATATCTTAGCAAGGTACTCTCTGCTGATGTGACAAAACAGAGTTTGCTACGGCGTTATATAGTTGAAGCTGCCGCCCACCTTATAACTGATGTAAATGCTCGGTGGTTTGCCGAAGAACGCGCTGCGGCAATTCGTGAAATCGGCATAGAAACCGAATCGTTGATAATCGAATTTATCAAAGCTACAAACAACTATTCAAGCGAGGATGTTGCACCGTGGTTGAACTGCGGTACAACCGCCGAATTCATAGAGATTGTTCGAAGAGTTGCAAAAAGTGATTTGACGATAGGTGTGGCTGATGTTTGGAAGAAACTGTATCCAGCACTTGCGGATTACCTTTCAGTAGATTTTGATTATGGCAATAAGGAATTGAACGCATATTTTAATGAATACCGCAAACTCAAGATTTCCGACAGGGTAACAGAAGCTTTTTCAAGACGGGCTTTAGATAGTATTGTGCCATCATCTTTCACCGCGAGAAATGCCGTGTTGCAAACTTTTTCAGCCGACAATGATATAGCTTTGCTTGTTGTGGACGGAATGGGTGCTGAATACTATCCGCTAATACTTTCTATGGCAAAACGCCGTGGCATGAATGTCGAATCGTGCTGTGTTGCTAATGCAAACATCCCTTCTTCAACGGAGTTCAACGCTATTTGTTGGGTTGACGGCAAGCGACTCGACCCCCTCAACGGGATTGATAATATTGTTCATAACGGAGCGGAAAAACACGAGAAATGCTCCTTTGAGCAAAACTTTGTTGCTACGCTGGATGTGTTTACAAACATATTCAACCGTATAGCCGAGGGGCTATCAAAGTATTCTCGTGTGGTGCTAACATCTGACCATGGTTCGTCACGGCTCGCTGTCTTGGCACATAATGCAGAATTGGATAAGACGCTTCCTTGGAGCGGCGAAGCTGCTGATTGGCGATATGCGAAGGAACCTGCCAATACGACTCGACCGCCGGAATTCGAGGCTGTGTATAACGCAGAGCGGAATGTTCGCTATTGGGTTGTCCGGGGCTATAATCGACTGCCTAAATCGGGACCGAAGCTTTATGAGCTTCACGGCGGAGCAACACTTGAAGAACGCCTTGTGCCGCTCATTGTATTCTCAAAGACTAAGTCGGCAACTGAGCCTAAACAACTTGGTAGAAAAATGACCGAACAAATCGTTGAGAAGATGGATTTTGATATATAGGACGGTGAGTGCAATGTACGATATTACAAAATTAAGGGAATACTTCCCAACAACAACGGTTTACAAAGACCCTTCAATTATGGCGATGTTCAAGAACGCTAAGATCCCCGCTTTCTTGCGCGACTGGATATTGAAACGCAAGGCAGGTAGCGATGGCCGTATTAGCGACACCGATGCGCTCAGCACATATATCGGGACAATCATTCCACGTCGCGAAGACAAGGGACGATTGGAAGACGAGGCACGTTCCAACGGCGAAACTCGTCAATTCTTGACGCGAGTAGAGGTTAGCTTTAATTCCAAAGCCAACTACTACACCTTTGAGATACCTGCTCTCGGTTTTGCACATAATCAAACGATAGTAGAGGACTATGTTTGGGACAGGATAAAAGATGAGTTGATTGTCGAAGCCGGCGGTTGGGGCTTGGTCAAACTCGGCTATATGCCGCCCGAAGGCAACAAGAAAAATGGGTGTTTCACGCTCCTCGACTACAAGAATTTCTGCCCATACGAAGTTAACCTTGACGCATATCGAGAGGCTCGCACCCACTTTACTACCGAAGAATGGATGGACATCATCCTCGGCGCGATTGACTATAATCCCGATGGATATGCCACTCGTGGATTGTTTGACACCGAAATATGGGAAGCAAAACACACAATGCTTACGCGCCTATTGCCATTCGTCGAGCCTCGTGTGAATTTAATTGAGCTTGCTCCGCAACAGACCGGCAAATCCTATATTTTCGGTAAAATTGGCAAGTACGGCTATATTGCTGGGGGTGGCAGCCTTAGTCGCGCCAAGTTGTTTTATGACATTGCTTCAAAGCGATTTGGCATCGTTTCTTCGAACGACTTTGTTGCGGTGGACGAGATTAAATCAATTAAGTTCTCCGACAACAAAGAAATGCAAGGTATTCTAAAAGGTTATATGGAAGACGGCTACGTCAATGTAGGTGGTGTTAAAGTCGAGGGCGATGCAGGAATAATCCTGCTCGGCAACATTGATGTGAACGATATGGATGGCTCGAAGGATATGTTCCGAGAGTTGCCAGAAGTATTCCGTGACGCCGCTCTGATTGAGCGCGTTAATGGCTTCATCCTCGGTCGAAAGATACCATCTCTGACAAATGCAATGATTATCAACGATTGGGCGTTGAACACTGAGTATTTCACAGAGATAATGCACTTACTCCGCGCACCAGCTGAAACGCTCCGCTATCTTGGCTTGGTTGAGCAATTAGTATGGACAAAGCATGACGTTGACAAGCGTGAAAAGGACTCGGTGTTTAGGCTTTGCACCGCCTACCTTAAATTGTTCTTCCCACACGCCGACGGGGAACTCATAAAAGACAGCCAGTTCCGTTCTGACTTTGTGAAATACTGCCTGCAGCCCGCAAAGCGTATGAGAGAGACTGTGCTGATGCAGATGAAGATTATTGACCCTTCGCAATTCAGTAAACGATTCATGTCAACCTATAAGTTGAGGGAAGATGACGTATGAAAAAAGACAAGGTTATCAGATGCTATCTGTGTGACAAGGAACTCGACAAAATAGCAACTGCTCTTAACAAGAAACTAATCGACAAAAATGTCGCACGTTTCTATTGCCTTTCCTGCCTTGCAAATTATCTTGATGTAACCGAGGAGGATTTGCTTGCCAAAGCCGAGGAGTTCAAATCACAAGGCTGTAAACTATTTTAAGGAGGGTGAAGCCGTGATTTACGCCGATAATGCCGCTACGACGAGAATATCTGATACGGCTTCTGAAAAAATGTTTCCGTTTCTGCGGGAGCAATACGGAAACGCCTCCAGTCAGTATTCGCTCGGGGCTAAGGCAAAACGTGCCATTGAACAGGCGCGTGAACAAATAGCTTTGGCTATCGGAGCGGAAATGGCTGAAATTACGTTCACTTCAGGCGGTTCGGAAGCGAACA
>CAYGHY010000326.1:0-3271 GCA_964349435.1 uncultured Oscillospiraceae bacterium | reverse complement strand
AGCCAATCGATTTATGAATTGTTTGACAGATCGTTTTATCCCATATAAAATATCCTAAAGCAAAGAAAAAAGGTATGGAAAACAGGCATGAAGATTTCGACAAGAAGCATCGTTTCAAACTCAAACATGATCAAAAGTTACAAAGCCTGCCGCGAAAAAGCCGAACATCACGGAAAAGTTTTCATTCTGAAAAACAACCAGCTCGATGCCGTATTGATCTCTGCAACGGAATATGAAAAGCTTTCCGTGGCAATCGAATACATCGATACCCTTGATGAACAGGAATTTGCCGCGTTCATCAACGAGTTACAGGCAACATCTTCTAGAAAGCTATAGTATACGGCTTCTAGCGCTCGTTTTGCCGATCCAATGCATTGTACCAACGCGGAGGCAGAAAATATGCCCCCGTGTTTTTTCTGCAGTTCGTAAAGACTAATAGCATCAGCTACTCCTAATCTTTTTTTCTTGAGCGTTCGAAAAGCAAACCCCAATGCGTCAAACATGCGATATAACTATAAAAAAACCTGCGCGGCCAGCACCACGCAGGTTCTTTTAAATCCAATTAAATAGACTGCCACAACTCGCCTTGTTTCTAGCATACGTTTATGTATTATCACGACGATTGCGAATTCGCTTTGGTCTCAAGTTCATTCGATTCAATATCGGAAGATTGCCGCAAGGCCAGTTTTAGTCGGCATCATTTCCGGCGGAAGCACGACCACCTCACCCTTGTCCTTCATGACTGCTTTTACAATATAGTCAATGATATCGCCACACTCCGGGTCGTCGATGTTGCCAAATTCTAGTTTACCCGTGCTCGCATCGAATCTACCCGGCATGATTCGATCCGCTTCTACCAACAGGGTTTCCACTCTGCCTTCAAAGACTGCACGGGCCACTTCGAGCAGTACGTCCGAACCCAAGGCATTCGCTTTTGCATTGTTATAACGATCCGCCAGCTTCTGTGTTTTATTCAAAAAATACGGTTCCATAATGTCCCAGGCTTTCTTTGTGATCTGATCCAAATCCAAGGACTCATAGGATAGCGCGATGCCCTGCTGCAGGAGATATGGATTGTTGCTGATCTTTCGAAACGCACCTTGGTGTTCCTCCAACGACACCAGAATCAGAGGAACCTTCATCTGCTTTGAGAACTTCTCCATCACGGTTTTGTCTACATAGCGGAAGAATCTCTCCAGATCTTTTTCGATTGCATCTTTTCTTCCGCCGTGTCCATGAAACATGGCCACGCCCTCTGCCCCGCCATAACTGCCATGCGTTAAAAAACCATCCGCATGCTCTTCCACGTTCATTTCTGCGATCTCGTTGGCGATCTCTTCGCCTAACTCTATTTCCTTCACCCCATACCGATTTCCTTCAAACAATGAAATGCTGTTGCTGCCTAAGCCAAGCAAGCAGTATGTGTTTGCAGCCTGAAAATATCGAATCAGCGGTTTTATGTGAAAACTGCCTGAAACGATTGCAAGGTTTTCAACCGGGCTGCTGAGCAAGTAAACAATGCATTCGTCCCGGCTTGCCAGCATAGCCATCCCGTCCAATGTATGCATCCAAAATCCGGGGTCGTCCTTCAATCTGCTAAAGGGGTTCATGATTTGCTGCACTTCTGATTTTTCATATTTTTGTTTCAGCGATTCTTCGATTTGCTGAACCAGTTGCTTGAAGACAATGCGATCTTTTTTGTTCTCAGGTCCATGTCGATGCGTTGTTTGGTAAAGCGAAACGCATGGCTCCACTTCTTTGTAAATGATTTCGTTCGGAAAGTCTTTCACCATTTCATACATCTGATAATTCCTCCTCAAGTATTTCTTTGTCCGGTTTATTAAGACACTCTGTCAGGTGCTCCAAGGTATCCTGGCTTTTTCACAACGGCCAGCTGGAGCGAATGTGCATAATCGGCGTTATCATGTGCTGTCCTTAAAAGAAAATGCGCAGCAACCATTCGCTACTAACTGCTGCTATGTCCATGAACATAGAAGCCCAATTCTGAAGCTCCTATTCGAAAGCAAACATCTACTATTCATATTACTGTCCAGACGAGCATTCGCGAAAGAGAACGCTTTTTCGAATGGTTCGCTTTTGCTCAACCCACAATAATAGAATACCATACCAAATATGATTTTGATATTTATTTTTATAATTCATTGCATTATATTTTTTATTATAATATGATCTATATAAAGAACTCATTGGAAATTAAAGGTTGTAAGATGAGTGTCCCGTATCGAACGGATGTCTGTTTTCGCTCAACTATTTGGCGCAGTCAAGCGCTTCCCTGTATCACAGGCAGACCCAATAACTGCTTTGATATTTTGCCGCTTCAAAGGCAGCACTAAACGGAAAAAACAGTATCCGATGTTCGGTGTAACCTTCATGAACCGTCGATAAATCTGGACAGAAATGCATTAGCGAACAATTGCGACGAAAGAATGAGGCGCTTCTTATGACAATTCTAGAGAAAAAAATGAAACGCACCACGAAAAAACTAGTAGAACAACTTGAAAGTGCAACCGAAGCAGTCAACAGCAATGAAAGCACGAAGCTTATTAAACGAAATTATATCTTTCCGGTGGGACTGAAGAAGGATACGGATCTCTGCCTGAAAGCCTCCGAACTCAAGCACAACATTTCGACTAAGATGAACGACACAATTCATTCGCATGACCACAGCAAGCGAAGCTATGCTGTTACTAACGCATGACCGGCAGAGAGGTTTGCGGTTCCATGCAGCCTCTCGAAAGGCAAAGGAGCGCTGGAAAAACATGTCCGAGCATAAACCATATGCAACCCGCAAATCTTGCATGAACCATCTAAATAAGCTGCTATTGGCATTCGTCTTTGTCACATGCCTTGCTTTTCTGGTTGCGTGCGGAGCAAAGAATGATGAAGGCATTGTCCTTGCAAAACCCGGTCACGACGATGCGGCTTTAGAAAAGATATACGGGGAAAAGGATTGGTTGCGCGAAGCTGTTTCTGTCGTCCCAATAGAGCCTGACGAATACTTAGCAGCTGCACAAGATGCCAGCAGGCTTTGGGGATACGTCAATACAAAAGGCGAATGGGTCATTGCCGGAGGTTTCCCCTGCCAGGATATTTCCATCGCTGGTAAAGGCGATGGGATGGAAGGTGAACGAAGCGGCCTATGGTACGAGTACGACCGCCTCATTGGCGAGATACGACCACGATTCGCGGTCATGGAAAACGTCGGAGCGCTCGCTTTTCGGGGACTCGATATTGTACTCGGGTGCCTTTC
>CAYGHY010000325.1:0-3276 GCA_964349435.1 uncultured Oscillospiraceae bacterium | reverse complement strand
TTCTCCCAATCCGCACAGTTTCTTGATCATGTCT
This sequence comes from uncultured Oscillospiraceae bacterium, assembly GCA_964349435.1. Lineage (GTDB taxonomy): Bacteria > Bacillota > Clostridia > Acetivibrionales > DTU013 > CAYGHY01. Next base: position 3,242 of record CAYGHY010000325.1, on the reverse strand, counting down.
TCATTGCCAATCCATATGGCGCTTTTATCGGCTTCCAAATACTCTACACCTACACCTTTAGCTTGAGCTTCTTCTATAATCCTACGTTTCATCTCTGTGTCAGCTCGGGCATAAACCCTTGTAACAACGGGATCTTCATGACCCAAAAACAGGGCTATGGCTTCTAAAGGCATACCACCTTGGTAAAGGTGCATTGAACGGGTCCTTCGGATTAAATGTGGATGAATTTTCTCTGGAATGTCCGGGCAACACCTTCTGGCTGCATCTCCGTATTTTTTCAGAAACTTAGCAACATTGTCATCAGACATCGACCCGATCTTCCTATTACGTACGGTATAGAACATTGGACGGACACCGTCCCCTGTTGGATGATATAGCATTGCATATCTTTGGAACAGAGCGATGGTGTTATCGTAAGAAATCGGCACAATGCGGGGCTTATTCCCCTTTCCTAGCAACTGAACTGTTTTCTTGGTTGGATTAAGGTCGTGCAGTTGCATTGAAAGCATTTCACAGTCACGAGCGGCTGTATCATACATGAGTGACAGGAAGAAGGTGTCGCGTATCCCCATCCTATTCGATGTGCCGGGCTGCCGGAGTACTGTCGCCATCGCTTCCTGTGACAAGTATTCCAGGATGAATGATTTGTTCTTTGCCTTCTTCAACGGTATCCCTTTCAACGCTTCCAGATAGTATGAGAGTGTTGGCTCAAGACTTGTTGCGTATCTGAAGAAAGAACGGATGATTCCCAACCTATGGTTGCGAGTTCCCGGTGTCCATCCCATTTCTTTTTCTCTTGCATCAAGAAAACCTAGAACAACCACGCGGCTGACATCGGAAAAGACTACGGTTTCAGCTTTTTTTCCAGTTATGTTGCAGATGTAGTTGAGTAGCATATTCCACACCTGCTTTGCGGCTAGGATCGTATGTGGGCTGCTGTTTCGCTGCTTGGGGAGAAACACGGTTAGGAAGCTGTGTAGTAACTGGATGAATTTGTCAGATTTCCTCTTCATATTCACCCACCTCCGGTATGATGTTTGCTATGCGCATTGCGTCAATACGGGCAAAGCGTTCTGGCAGTAAATGGATGTAGTAATATGTGGCAGAAAAACTCTTATGCCCCATAAATGCACTCAAGTATGGGATCCACACATCCAAATCCTTGCCTTCTTCCATCCAGCGCATCAGTGTCTCGGTTGCGTATCGATGCCGGAAACTGTATGGGCTACAGCCGCTGAGTTTCGTCACATTCCCGCTCATCGCCCAGCACTTTCCAAAACTACCGCTAAGCCACGCATTTGTATATGTTCCTCCTGCAGGAGATTGAAAAAAATAGGTCCTGTTGGGAATGATAATTTCTGCGATCCGGTCGTATTTCCTGCACATTTCCATAACCTGCAAGTCAACTGACAGCCTCCGGTCTTTGTAATACTTCCCGTCTCTAATATAGATGGTTCCGCTATTAAAATTGACATCTGTCCGCTGTAAGCAGCGTACTTCCTGTGGGCGCATTCCACAAGCATACTGTAATCGAAAGATGACGGGGAGTGTGTACTCAATCAGTGGACTCGCCTTACTACGTGGAATCTGATCTATTGCTTCAAAAAACTGCTCAAGTTCCGTATCGGTTAGGATGTATGGAAGGGCGGGCTTCTTCTTGGGGAAGAATGCTGGTGGCAGGATATATGCGTCTTCACCTGCCAGGATGAGGTGTCTCCCGAATGCCCTCATAATACATGCTCTGTTGGCACCTCCGTTTCCCTGTGCGTCGTTGCACCATGCAAAGACGATTTTCTGGGTGAGTACAGTTTCGCTTTTGAAATTCGTTGCACAAAACTGATCAAAACTAGCAAGGCGGTTCTGGTAATCATCAATAGTGTATCCCAGTACCGACCTCTGTTTTAATATATTGAAAATGTAGTGTGCAAAGCCACTGCAGAACTGATATTTCACACAAGCCCCTCCTTCCGCGTCGCATATTCTGAGATTTCGAGGCAACACATACGCAGCATGGTATCATTCAGCGAGATATACCTCTTTGCCGACTCAATGTTTATGTGCCCCAAAAGTTGAGCGACGGAGTGCAGCGGCACTCCTGTTTCCAAAAGATGCGTCCCATATGTCCGCCTAACTGCATGAAATGTTTTTCCGTCAAATGCCTTATGATCTATACCCGCTTTTTCGAGGTATCTGTTTATTGTGTGTCTGCCGTTGCCGGCTGCACCAAGCGCATTGTAGGGGCTGTTGCTTCTCAGAAATATCTTGCAGCTTTTTGATTCTGGACGTGCATGCAAAATGTAATCGGCAACAGCGTTACCAACATCCGGTAATAGGGGGATATGGATCGGGGTGTCAGTTTTGCTCTGGATCAAAGTGATTTCACATGTGTGCCAGTTGATATCCCTCATCTCCAAGCCAAAGATATCAACCCCGCGCAGCCCGGTTCCGATGGCGATTTTCAGGATGGCATAGTCTCTCTTCCCAAGTGGTGTTGTTGTGTCAACGGCGGAGAGGATTGATTTAATATCTTGCTCCGTAAAACGCGGGAGTACCTTCTTCTGGTTTGGAGCCGGATTCAGAAGATATCTGTTCGCTTTTATCATAGAAAGGTTAGTTTCGTTGAGAAAAGACTGAAATTTTCGCAGACTCCATATGAGGATACCCATGCTGCTTTGATGTGTTGCAGCCATGCTTTCCAAAAAAAGTTTTACATGCCCTTCTGTCAGTTGCGTAAAGTCGTATACTCCGGCATCCTCCAAAAAGAAAAGAAACTGACATATGTACGATACGGTACCTTTAATTGTGCTTGGAGCTAGTAATGGCGCAAGTGACACCTCCCATTCGTTGATTACGTGGGTAAAATATTTGTTCAATGATTTCTCAGGCAGATAGGTAATTTGCCATTTGAGTTCGTTTCCTTGCATGCAGTCTGCCAATAAGTATGCTGATTTCCTTAAGTGGTTAAAATAATCTTTGCAAATCCGCCCATTTTCGTACCTGATCTTTTGGGTGTTCGTGAAATCCATAGCATCACTGTGAGCAAACCAGATTAATCCTTTGTTCTTGCAAAAGGCACAGATGGTTCGATAAGCACTTTGATAGTGGTTCACAGCGTGAATGCCTAAATAGTTGTCTCTGAGAAAATCCAGAACGACATCAATTGAGTCAATGATTTTTTGCATTAAAAAACCTCCTTCATAAATTTACCTGATAGTTCAAGTATTTCTATTATAGAGGTGTGC
>CAYGHY010000324.1:0-3304 GCA_964349435.1 uncultured Oscillospiraceae bacterium | reverse complement strand
ATTAATAATATCTATTTTTTCTATATTACCGTCCAGAATATGAACAATTCTGTCCGCATATCTAGCTATTTCAAGGTCATGCGTCACAATGACAAGTGTCTGGTTATTTTCTCTGGCCATCTGTGTAATCAATCCCATTACCTCTCTGGTAGTTTTAGAATCCAGATTGCCCGTGGGCTCATCTGCAAAAACAATTTCCGGCATAGCCACGAAAGCCCTGGCAATGCCTACCCTCTGCTGCTGTCCGCCGCTCATCTGAGAAGGTTTGTGCTTCTCATGGGTAGACAGTCCGACCATTTCAAGCATCGCTCTGGCTTTCTTATCCCTCATTGCTTTGGGCAGGCCTTTAAAGGTAAGGGGCATGCTTACATTTTCCGCAGCTGTCAGTATGGGAAGCAAATTGTAGGACTGAAACACAAAACCAAGATGTTCCTGCCGGAATCTGGCCAGTTTTTTTTCGTTCATCTTTTCAATTGACAGACCTTTAATACGGATGGTGCCCTTAGTCGGCTTTTCAAGTCCTGCCATCAGGTTCAGAAGTGTTGACTTACCTGAGCCTGACGTACCCAGAAGGCAGCAGAATTCCCCCTTTTGTATATTCAAGCTTACATTGTCCAATGCAACAACCTTCTCGGTTCCTATTCTGTAGACCTTTCTAAGATTGGTCAGTTCAATGATATTTTCCAAGATGTACATAAGCTCCTTTATATACTTTTCCCTAAAATTTGTTTTCCGTAATCAAAACAGGTATGTATATACAAATATGAGTCTGCAGACAAAAAAATGCAGGCAACCAATTAGACGGATATGACATGCCATAGGTTTCGTTTTTCCGGAGATTATATATGTTTTCTGACTCTTCAGGAAAATTCGCTTCGCTCATGACTTAAACATAAGCGAATTTTTTTGTTAGCTAACAAGGTATGGGGACGCACCGCTGCTACGCAGGTATTCCTTGTTGCGGGATGTTCCCATTCCCTATGGTTCCCTTCGACGGATGCCTTATAACTTTATTTTGCATCCTGAGCACACTCCTACTCTACTACTCCCCATGACTGAACTGGATATCATAAAGCTGCTTGTACAATCCATTATACGTAAGAAGCTCCAAATGGTTTCCTGATTCTGCAATTTTCCCATTATGGATGACCAGTATGTTGTCGGCCCGTTTAATTGTAGACAATCTGTGGGCCACCACAATAATGGTTTTGGTTTCGGCGAGCTCCTGTATTGCCTGTTGTATCTTTTCCTCTGTTTCCACATCAACAGCGGCAGTCGCTTCATCAAAAATCAGAATGGGTGTGTTTCGCAGCACAGCTCTGGCTATGGATAATCGCTGCTTCTGTCCCCCTGATAGTTTTACCCCTCTCTCGCCTATTACAGTATCATAACCCTCCGGCATTTCGCTGATGAACTCATGGGCTCGCGCTGCCTTGGCGGCATCCATAATTTCGTCAACAGTTGCCGACTTGCTTCCATAAGCTATATTCTCAGCTACTGTTCCGTTAAAAAGAAAAATATCCTGAAGAACAATGCTGACCTGGTTTCGTAATGATAACAATGTAATATCCTTCAGATCCTTGCCATCAATCAGAATATTACCCGATTCCGGCTCATAAAATCGAGCAATCAGGCTTATTACCGTGGTCTTCCCCACGCCTGTCGGCCCAACCAGAGCTACCATTCTCCCCGGTTCGGCAGTAAAGCTGATATTCTGCAGCACAGGTATGTCTGGCAAATAACTAAAACTGACATCGCTGAAGGTAATTTCTCCCTTACAGTCTGAAATGTCTACGGCGCCAGCGTTATCTTTTATGTCCGGTTCGATGTCCAGCACTTCAAAAACTCTGTCGGCACCGGCAATGGCTTGCTGCAGATCTTCAGTCACCCTGGCAAGGGCACTGATTGGCTGATAAAAAAGATTCAGGTAAAGTAAAAAGCCTACCACATCTGAAATAGACAGGCTTTGCCGCAATACAAGCCATCCGCCGAACGAAACAACAATAACTGTACCAAGAGAACTGATTGCTTCAACAGTGGGGTGGAATATTGCGCTTAGTTTTAGGGCATGCAGAATGGCCGAAGCATAGCTATTAGCACTCTTTCGGATACGGCACTTTTCCCTCGGCTGCTGGTTGAAAATCTGGATCTCCTTCATACCCGAGATATTGTCCTGCAGCGTCGCATTGAGTTCTGCGAGATTGCTCTGGGCAGTGCGGAAATTGGGTCTGACTTTTTTTGCAAAAAGCCAGCCGCCAATTATCAGAAAGGGTATGGGTATCAGCGTCAGAAATGCGAGGTATACATTCATGTAAAAAAGGATGCCGGTGACTCCGACAACCACCAGAATATTCGTGCAAAGATCCGGCACCGCATGGGCTATCAGCGTTTCAAAAGTTGCTGTGTCGTTGGTGGTTCTAGACATCAGCTGTCCTGTTTGTTTGTCCTGATAATACCGCAGTGACAGCTTCTGCAGATGGTCATATATCAGCACTCTCATGTCAGCCACCAGATTCCATGCAGCCTTGTGGCTCAGGTAGCTGTTGAGGTACCTGAATAATATCCTTAACAGATAGGTCGTTGTTAATATTAAGGCGATTTTCAAAACAGCTCTCATTGAAGTTTTGCTGAAGCTACTTGTCAGTATTTCCACCAGATCCCTTATCAGCCAGGGCCCCAGAAGATTAAGAACAGTAATTACCAACAGGCTTATTCCGGAAATAATCAGCAGATGCCAATAAGGCTTCGCGTATTTTATCAACCTAATGATGTTTTTCATGTTTCCCCCACATTTTCTTATTATCACATGTCTGCCGGTACTGCACTGCCCGCTTTCAATGATTTCCGCACATCTATCAGCCTCTGGTTCTCAGAGCCGCGGAATCTTAGCAGAATATTCCTCTTGGACAGCTCATATCTGCCATCCACCAGTATGTCTGTCTCCTGGAGCAGCTCTTTCCAACCCGGTCTGGCTGCAGCCCCTTCTATGATCTCCTCAAAAGTATATCCGCTGTAAGTCATAACATTGAGTTTCATTGCATGCACCTTGTAAGCCAGCTCGCTGCATGCCTCAGCCTGTTCGAATGGCTCTCCTCCGCTTAAAGTGATGCCATCCAGCAGAGGATTCTCCTTAATCAGCTCTATCAATGAATCTATACCGACCATATGACCGCTGTGAAAATCATGTGTCTGCGGGTTGTGGCAACCGGGGCAGTAATGCTTACAGCCTTGGACATACACCGTAAGGCGGATGCCGGGGCCATCTACGATTGACTCTTTAACAACATCGGCTACCCTAACGGAC
>CAYGHY010000323.1:0-3308 GCA_964349435.1 uncultured Oscillospiraceae bacterium | reverse complement strand
CTTTTTCTCCTGTCATCCCTCTTATAAAATAGAGATGGACTTGTGTCCAAATATTTTATAGGAGGCTACATTATGGAGACGAAAACCGCTTTGGAAATCAGTGTACTGGAAGTTCTTGAAGAGCTAAGAACAGCGAACTATTGTCAATCAACTATTTTTTTGTACCGGCGTGTATACAACCGGCTATTAAAGAAAGCAGCAGACATGCAGATTGACACTTTTTGTGATGCGTTGGCAGAGTGTTTCGTAAATGATTCCGCAAACAGAAAAACCGGGGCATATTGCCATTCGCGTAAATGCCTGCATAATTCCTGCATTAGGAAGCTAAGAGAATGCGAGGAAAAAGGCTATGTTGGATGGAAGCCATGTGTGGAAAGCAGAGTTGACAAGCCTGTATCCACGGGGTTTCAAAACCTCCATGCTGAATTTCTGGAGCATCTAGAAATAGAGAGAAAAAGCAAAAACACCGTTGATTCGTATAGGAATATTTCCTGTAAATTCCTTGCTTTTATTGAAAGGCTTGGCTATACAGATTTGAGAACTGTCACTGTGGAATCAATCCATGAATTCTTCAGCGACTTAAGGGGCACGTGGAACTCCGGAAGCCTTCGGACGGCAGCTGCCGGGCTCAGATCATTTCTGAGCTTTGCAGAAGATGGAAGCCGACTGCTTATAGCAATTCCTGAAAAACTGTTAAGAAAAAGGGCAATCATTCCTGTATTGACGCAGGAGGAAGAACAGGCTATCTGGGATGTGCTAAAAACGGATGCTGTATATTCAAGGGACAAAGCAATAATGTTACTGTTACTACTTACCGGTCTGAGGGCTGTTGACATAGTGAACTTAAGGTTAAGTGAAATAGATTGGAAGTGTGATGCAATCAGCATCAGCCAAAGAAAGACCAGTGAACCTTTGGTTTTGCCGCTTCTTCCGGCTATCGGCAATGCAATGGCAAGGTATATCATTAATGACCGTCCTAAATCTGATTCGCCGTATGTGTTCTTATCCTATAGCGCACCACATACACCGTTAAAGGATCATTCGGGCTGCTACGCTGTGGTCAGAAATATATTCACACGTGCAGGAATAAGACTTGGGAATGAACTTAAAGGAACTCGCCTCCTGCGGCATCATGTGGCATCGAAAATGCTAAAAAATGGGGTTGCCGTACAAACTATTTCATTGACACTTGGGCATATCAATCCCAATTCAGCCGATATCTACTTAACCACTGACGATAAGAAGTTACGTGAGTGCGCATTAGCGCTTTCGGTCATCCCGATGAAGGTGGGAGGGTTGCTGTGATGGAAAAAGGATATGTAAGCAAGCTGGCTCCCTTCATGGAGGCCTTTATGGAATTCAAGCATTCATTAGGACTGACGTATGAAACCGGTGAATATTATCTCCGTAACTTTGATCGGTACTGTGTAGAAAACGAGTCAGAAGGTGCCACCTTAAAAGAAATCATTAAGAGTTGGGTATTTCTCAGGGACAGCGAATGTCCAAACACTCAGCGCGTGCGTGTGGCCCCCATTCGTGAGTTTGGGAAATTTCTTCAGTCATCGGGATATTCCGATACGTATGTCATTGCCAAAAAAACGTGTCGTAAGCAGCTCCGGACAATGCCTCATTTTTTCACAGACGATGAAATCGTAAGGTTTTTTAGTGCATGTGACACGCTAAAACCCCGCAAGGAAAATATCGTCCGCCATTTTGTCCTCCCGATGCTCTACAGAATTCTTTACTGCTGTGGTCTTAGAACATGTGAGGCAAGGCTGCTTATGCGAAAAAATGTGAACCTTCATGTAGGCTATATCGATATATTTTGCTCGAAAGGTTTAAATGACCGCAGGGTATTCCTTCCTGAGGATCTCAGGTCATTGTATGAGAAATATGATGCCAGGATAAACGATATACTGCCGGACAGGACATATTTTTTCCCGGTGAAAAAAGATGGTTGTTACCAGTGTCAAACGATAAGCCAGAATTTCAATAAAATCTGGAAAACTGCCGGTCTTGGCGATAAATCAGGTGCTAAGGCAAGAGCATATGATTTCCGTCATCATTTTGCTTTTGCAAACCTCAACAGATGGATCGGAGAAGGAATCGATGTTAATTCCATGCTCCCGTATTTGATGCGTTGCATGGGTCATTCCTGTTTGGAAAGCACGTTTTACTATCTTCATCTTGTGCCTGAGTTTTTTGTGACTTTTTGCGAAAAGACAAAAACACTTGAAGGACTTCTTCCAGAGGTGAGCTATGGCGAGGAAGAATAAAAACCGGAACGGTCTTGATTTTTGGCTTTATGCACGAAGCTTTCTTCATACCTACCTGCCAAAGGTGAGAAACCTAAGCCAAAACACCATTGAATCGTATAAGCAGTCGATGACATACTATATTGACTACTTGAAAGACGAAATGAGAATTGAGCGTCAGGATGTTACGTTTGACTGCTTGAGCAGGAAGAATGTCAAAAACTATCTCGTCTGGATGATTGAAGTGCAAAATTTGGCGGTTAAAACATGTAACCTGCGTTTGACGGCTCTTAAATCGTTTATGGAATACTGTGCAGACGAAGATATTATGCTTGTTTCCATTTACAATGATGTATGCAGCGTTCGCGGAATGAAGGAACACAAGAAAACAATATTATATATGACGAATGAAGCAATTCAAGCCTTACTGAAAACTCCCAAAACAGATACAAAAAAAGGGAGACGCAATCGTATGATGTTCATAATGCTGTATGATACAGCTGCCAGAGCTCAGGAACTTGTAGACATCACCCTGCGTGACCTTCACATTGTCAATGTCAAGTCGCCCTTTGTAACCCTGACTGGCAAAGGCAACAAGAGCCGCAATGTCCCACTGATGGACAAAACTGTAGAACACATTAAACAATATCTTCAGGAATTCCATCCGCATCCGGGCACAGCTGGTGATGATCCGTTGTTCTTTTCGGTAAGAGACGGAAAACCACATGCCTTATCTACCGATTCGGTAAATCTACTGCTCGGCGATTATGCGAACCAGGCAAGGTCTATCTGCCCTCAAATCCCGCAGCATGTTCATTGCCATCTGATCAGGAAAACAAGGGCTATGAATTTATACCAGCAGGGAATGCCTCTCACTATCATAATGGAAATGCTCGGACATGAAAATCTGTCAACCACATCAAACTTCTATGCTTTTGCAACGGTAGACATGATTCACGAAGCTATAAAAAAAACAACCCCTGAAGCAATAGAAGAAGCTCCTATTTGGAAAAACAAAGATATCAGGGAAATGCTATATAGCCTTGATTAAAG
>CAYGHY010000322.1:0-3316 GCA_964349435.1 uncultured Oscillospiraceae bacterium | reverse complement strand
ATCCTATAGTAAGTGCCTGTCCACAGTTTGCTTTCAAAATTCGGCTGGGCCAGGTCATACCATGACTGGTACGTAGCGGCCTGCGTTGTATCCCCCATGGCAAGCGCAAGTTCTTTTGCGGCCTGGCACGCCGCGAGGAACAAACTCCCGCAGTATGAAGTATTGCCGGTTAAGTGCATGTCGTCATATGTCTGGTCTATGCCAGAGGAATTTGGCAGGCCGTCAGCGTCCGAATCCTGGCTTTTTACCTTTGCCATCGCGCGCTTTACCGGCTCCCAGCAATAGTTTAAAAACGATGTATCGGTCCTGCCTGTCAAGTGCCAGTCCCTGTAGACCATAAGCACAAGCTTGGAATTTAAATCCTTCCAGTTCGTGGAGTCGCGGTACACATAAGCGTTCCATGTCTGAAACACATTTGATAAATCCCCTATGTCATGCGCTGTCGTATTTAGATAAGCTGGCCTGTCCGTCCTCGTATGATACACTGAATCCGCGAACTGCTTCACACACTGCTTGTCAATTTCCGGCCAGTTTAAAAATAGCGCCCATGAGCCGTAAAAACGCACGTCCGACGTTCCGTAAAAAGGATAAATGTATGATTCAAGGTGCGAAAACATGTCCTCATTGGCATTATCCGCCTGGCCTGACGCAGCGCCTGCCTCCCATATTGTCCCGCCTACAAAGTAAATGTACATTTCATTGAACAGCATTGATTTCAGCCATTCGGGATAATACGCGTTATTAAGTATGCCTTCCTGCCACGTGTCTATCTGCGTTTCGTATGAAGCGCGGTTATTCAGAGCGTCCTGCGCTATGGCCCATGAATTTTGTCCGGTCCTTGTCCAATGCCGGGTATATTTCCTGTACCACTTTGACCCGCTCGCCGGCTGGGCTATCGGTATGTCCCACGAAATCACTATCGGAATCCTGCGGGTTTCCCCTGGCGCCAGAGTGACCTTAAAGGCAATAGCGCCTATCGTATTGTTCCCCACTGTGTTCGAAAGAACGCCGTCAGCGTTAAAATCCGTCTCTATCGTGCCGATGGCTGAGGCTGACAGGTATGAAGTCGTAATCCCAGTGCCCCCGCCTGCCGCGATACAGAACTCACCCTGATTCTTGTTTGTCGGGTTTAAAACTCCGCTTCTTAATACCAGCCCCCTGTTTGTTCCTGACAATTGCGTCTGAGCGTTCGCGCCGGAAAAATCGTTGTTCTGCCACGACAGCATTATGGCCGCGTCATAGCTCTCGGCATTTGGGTTATGAAGTTCCCACTCATAAATACCGACAGGATAACTGGTGCGCGTCATGTCATTGGGTATTATCGGTGAGAATTGCGTTACCGTGGCCTTTATCGCGAAGCTTGAGCCGTAATAGTCCACCCACGCCTTGGGGAAAAGAGAATAATACTTCGCCTGGCCTGCGCCGAGCGTGGAAGCGTCAAGCTTTCTTGATGAAGCAGCGCCGCTCGAGGGCTTCTGGTACATATAGAATTTTGCGACAGAGTCAGCCGCATAAACCGAACCCGTGTCATTTCCCGCGCCTATGTTAAGACGCTGTTTGTAAAAGTTGCCGTCAAAACGCCACGATATTGTCCCTGCGCCAAAACCGCCAATTGACCCGCCGTCAAGGTAGCCGCCGGCCGCGACATCACGGCTCCACGCCTGGGAAGGTATTGGGGTTGCGGAATATAAAGAAACACTCAGTAATATGAAAATTATTGCGGCAAATAGAGATCTTAGCAATGTATTTTTTAGCATATTCTCCTGCCGCTTCATTTGTTTTAATCGTTTAAAATCAATAAAATTATAGCAGATACGCATTATTTTTCAAGAATTAATGGATGATTCCGGTAGATTATTTTCGCGATACGGGACAGAAATACTTCTTCAGCCGGGAGTACATGATAGGTAACGTCAAGTTTTTTTCGCACATTCGAGGTCCCCGTTTGAGCCACTATGCGGCCACCTCCCGGGAACTTGTTAATAAATCCATATTCATGTACTTCTTTAAACCCCATTTAGACCCCGCGACATACCTGAGCCTGGCGCAGACAAGCATCAGGGCCGAATTACCGTCGGGGAACACACCTACAACCCTGGTCCTGCGTTTTATCTCGCGCATAATGCGTTCCAGCGGGTTATTTGTCCTAATCTTGCGCCAATGCGACTGTGGATATCTCATATAAGTCAAGGTCTCTTCAATCCCAGTTTCAACGATGCCGGCCGCCTTGCTTAATTTCATGCTATGAAGTTTTTCAACCACCGTTTTTGCTTTTTTTCTAGCCTCAGATTTATCTTCCTGAGCGTGTATAGCTTTGAGCATAGGCATAACCACCGGCATTTTGTCATGCGGCGTTGCGGACATAACATCGCGATAAAAGTGGACTACACACCTCTGCCAATCGGCTTTAGGATAGAAATCCCCGAGGTTTTCTACAAGGCCAAGACATTTGTCGCTGATAAAGAGTTTTACGCCTCTTAATCCACGATCCTTCAGGTGCCGCATGAACTTTTTCCAGCTTTCCTTGTCTTCCTTGGCACCTTCAGCAGCGCCCAATATCTCGCGATATCCGTCCGCGCTTACGCCAACTGCTACAAGGACAGCTATGTTTTTTACTTCGCCGCCCCAGCTGCGCTTTAGATACGTGCCGTCAAGGTAAACATACGGATGTTTGCCCTCAATAGGCTTGTTCCGCCAAGCTTCAATCGTTCCATAGACCCTTTTGTTCATGTCGCTCACTGTTCCAGGCGATACTTTCATGCCCCAAAGGGCTTCTGTTATGTCTTCGACCCTGCGGACTGATACCCCGGCAAGGTACATCTCAATAAGGGATTCCTCTACAGAAGCCTCTTTTCGCCTATATCTGTCAATTATCTGAGACTCAAAAGTGAATTTTCGCAGCTTGGGAACCTGCAATTCCACCTCGCCGGCTGTTGTCAGCAGCTTCCGGTCGTAATGACCAGCCCTAAAGTCCGTCCTATCCGGGCTCCGCTCGTACTTCTTGGCCCCGCAAAGTGCATCTGCCTCGGAGTCGAGCAGGGTGTTTAACGTTACCTCCACACTGTCTTTTACCTGTTTTTTCAGGAAATCCTTGACTTCTTCTTCATTGACTTTTACCAGTTTCTTGACTAAACTTTTCTTGGACATGAGTGTTCTCCTTTACTATTTTTTTGTGTCGCAACTTAATTATAGTAATTAGGAGACCTCATGTCTATTTAAACTCTAGACTTTTTCAATGTGCGAAAGATATTGTACACTACCTCTTGAACGGGGATCGCATTGCATCAACCATGAGCTGCCGAGAAGGATTTTTAAT
>CAYGHY010000321.1:0-3329 GCA_964349435.1 uncultured Oscillospiraceae bacterium | reverse complement strand
AGCTAGGACTTTTCGGAATGTATATCCCACAGGAGTATGGGGGACAGGGACTCGATTACCTCTCCTATATTATTGCTGTGGAGGAAATTTCCCGCATTGATGGCTCACAGGCTGCCACTTTGGCTGCCCACAATTCACTGGGAGTAGGTCCTCTTTATTATTTTGGCAACGAAGAGCAACGTCAAAAATATGTGCCACAACTATGCACAGGTGAAGCTTTGTGGGGCTTCGGACTTACAGAGCCTGATGCTGGCTCCGACAGCAGGGGATCAAAAACAAAAGCTCATAAAGAAGGCGATGAATGGGTGATCAATGGCAGTAAGATATTTATTACCAATGCATCTGCAGATATGTCCGTTGGCTCAACGGTGCAGACCGTTACCGGACTTAATGAAAACGGTGATAAGGAATTTACCAACTTTATAATGCCCCGAAATACACCCGGCTTTAAAGCTGTTCCCATGCACGGAAAAATGATGTGGAGAGCATCCGATACAGCAGAATTGTATTTTGACGATTGCCGTCTGCCCGAAGAAAATATGCTTGGCGGTATAGGTCAGGGCTCCAAAATAATGCTCAGCACCCTCGATAGCGGCAGACTCTCAATTGCTGCAATGGGGCTTGGTTGTGCTCAGGGGGCGTTTGAACTTGCCCTGCAGTATGCTAAGGAAAGAAAACAGTTCGGAAAACCTATCATTAAGTTTCAGGTAACTGCCTTTAAGCTTGCTGACATGGCAGTAAAAATTGAACATGCCCGTGCCCTGCTGTATAAAGCTACATGGCTCAAAGATCAGGGGCAGCCCTTCGCTATGTATTCCGCAATGGCAAAACTTTACTGCTCCGAAATAGCCAAAGAGGTAGCAGATGAAGCCCTGCAGATTCATGGTGGATACGGACTGATGAAAGATTATGAAATTGAACGATTCTATCGCGATCAAAGATTGCTGCAAATAGGTGAAGGAACTTCCGAAATACAAAGGATGGTGATTAGCAGGTATATCGGGTGCTAGATGCTAGTTGCTGGTTGCTGGCTGCTGGGTGTTTTAGTATGTAAAGTGTTGTTTTATGAGTAGTTATAGGGATTTGGAGATTTATAAGCAATCTTTCAATCTTGCTTTCAGGGTGCATAAAGAGACTTTGGGTTTGCCGGCCTTTGAAAAATATGAACAAGGTCGCCAATTGCGTAAATCATCAAAAAGGATTGTTGATACCATCGTTGAAGGCTAATGAAGAAATATGTATAAGGAAGAGTATGTCAGGTTTTTGGTTTTTGCATTGGCATCATGTGATGAGGATACATCTCAGCTTTTGATGCTGCACAAATGCTACCCTGAAAATACTGAGTGGATCCAGCTTCATGAAGAATATAATTACTTGGGCAAAATGATCAATAATTACATCAAGTATGTGAAAAAAGAGTGGAGGTCAACTAAATGAAGAATGCCAATTCAGATAACGCCCCTCAACTGGCAACAAGTAACCAGCAACAAGCACCTGATAACAGGCATCTTTTAGTTACAGAATCTCCCCGCGATGCCATGCAGGGATTGACAGATATTATTCCTACGGATAAAAAGGTCAGTTATATTAATAAGTTGCTTGTGGCAGGTTTCGACTATCTGGATATTGGCAGTTTTGTGTCAGCCAAAGCTGTTCCTCAGATGGCTGATACTAAAGAAGTTTTGAGGAAAATTGACCTGAATAATTCTCTTTCCAAGGTAATGGTTTTAGTTGTGAATAAAAAGGGTGCAGAGGAAGCACTATGTTTTGACGAGGCATCTGTTTTATCATATCCATTCTCAGTTTCAGAGACTTTTTTGCAATTGAATTTACGAACCAATTTGCAACATGCATTTGATACAGCACGCCTTATCAACGAAATGAGTTTGAAGAAAGACAAGAGTTTCCTTTGTTATTTGTCTATGGGTTTGGGTAATCCTTATGGCGACAAGTGGCATCCCGATATCGTATTGTCCTGGATCGAAAAATGTCGCAAAGAAGGGATTTATCATTTCAGTATTTCAGATATCACTGCAGAGGCAGATGCTGCAAGGATAAGTCACTTATATAATGAGGTATATAAGGAATTTCCTGACCTGAATATTGGAATACATCTTCATACGGAGAAGAAGGATACTGAAGAAAAGCTCAAGGCGGCATGGGAAGCAGGAGTAAGGCAATTCGACTCTGTTTTGGGCGGACTGGGTGGTTGTCCTATGAGCGGTTACGAACTATTGGGTAATCTCAACACGCTCGATCTTATTGATTTTTGCGAGATGAATGAAATTCCTCACAGACTAAACAAGGACGAGTTACAGAAAATAACGCTTTCCTAAAACCCCCTCCTCATCTTCGCTGCCTGCATGGTATTTTGCAGCAGTGAGGCAATGGTCATGGGTCCCACACCACCGGGAACAGGGGAGATGGCAGCACACTTTGGAGCAACATGATCAAAATCAACATCGCCAGTGAGCCTGTAACCCGATTTTTTTGTCGAATCAGGGATGGAGTTGGTGCCTACATCAATTATCACCGCACCTTGCTTAACCATATCCTCCTTAATGAAATGTGCCAACCCAATGGCTGCAATGATAATATCAGCCTGCCTGATCACTTCTGCAATGTTTTTTGTTCTGCTGTGGGCGAGGGTTACTGTGCAATCACCCGGATAGCTTTTTCTACCTAATAAAATACTGACAGGCAAGCCAACAATCTGACTTCTTCCAACAACCACACAGTGTCTGCCGCTTGTCTCAACCTTATAATGACGAAGCATTTCAATTATTCCCTTCGGTGTAGCCGGCAGTAGGGCAGGCAGATTTTTTACCATTCTGCCTATATTGACGGGATGAAACCCATCAGCATCCTTGTCGGGCGCAACAGCTTCTATGACCTTGTCAACATTGATGTGAGCAGGCAGGGGCAGTTGCACGATGAAGCCGTCAATTTTATCATCCGTATTCAAGGCATTTACCTTTGCCAAAAGTTCATCTTCACTGATGTCTTCATCAAAACGTAATAGGCTGGAGCCAAAGCCTATTTCTTCACAGGCTTTGATCTTATTATTAACATAAGTAGCACTGGCAGCATCGTTTCCAACAAGTATAGCCGACAAATGCGGAGGTCTTATTCCTCTTGCTTTAAGAGCTTCCACTTCTATTTTTAAATCTGCTCTGATAAGTGATGCCAGTTGTTTTCCGTCAAGTAACTGCATAAAACTATATTCTTTAATGAGGCAAAGCTAAGACAGAATTGTGGAATTACAGGATTATAAAATAAAACTTATACTGACGCTATAGAAATTGATAACAAAAGGAAAAGGAATCAAA
>CAYGHY010000320.1:0-3352 GCA_964349435.1 uncultured Oscillospiraceae bacterium | reverse complement strand
TGCGAGATTCTGTAGTCATGGCCGACCGTCCATAGCCTATCTATAATAAATCAAATCAAAATGTTTTCTGCTAAAAAAACATATCCTTTTCCGATGAATATGCGTAATCAGTTGATTTACCAATTTTCTTATAGCAACATCTCAGGACATATAAGCTGCATTTATCTGGATGCGAAAGCAAAAACATGAGATAATAAAGACAGAAAAACATTGTACTTTGAAAACCGAATAATGGTGATTATCAACCTGTTATCTCATATTGATTTAAGAATATATGAGAGGACAGGTGCCCAAATGCGTATACCGGATTATCCGGACGGCTATTCCGGAATTATCCGGACACTAAACCGGAAACATCCGGACACCTTGTCGAATGATTTTATTTTATCTAAAAGTGTTATATTAATCAATATTTTTTGATAATATTCAATACAAATTCCATCTTTTCTTCATTTTTTTAGCAGAAATCTAGTCCAACCTTATACAATTTTAAGCAAAAATAAGTTTTATTCTTTTTAGCTCAACCTTCCCCTCCCCTGCTGCTTTGGCTGCAGCGATAGGTGTGCCTACTGATCTATTCCAGTTTGATGTCTCCCCGCGCTTCCAGATCAGATAGGATTTTCATATATGTCTCATGATCAATCTTATATTTATATCTATAAATCAGATATCCGGCTGAAGTGATGTTTTTTCTTCTTTCCGAAAGACGCCTCTTAACTCCTTGACGCCAAACAGAGTAATATTAGCATCCTGAAAGCTTCGGGGATAAATCTGGTAAACCACTCGCTCCTGCCACCATTTGCCATAAAAAACCACCCCTTATACCTAGTGTTATCCATTTTCAGCCTGTCTGCAAGATATCCGCAAATTATGCACCCTGCAATTTATGCACCTTGTAAATTTATGCACCCTGCAAAATTATGCACCATGCAATTTAGGCACCTTGCAGTTGACAAAAGCCGCCGCCGGTGCTACAATTCATTCAATATGACAAACCAGTGAACAAGAGTAGTAGGAATTATTATTTGTACTCAGAGAGCCGCTGATGATGAGAATGCGGTTGCAAAGATGATTTTGAATGGACTTGCGAGGGAAGCCTGAAATCCTTGGAAAGTAGGCGCTTACGGAGACCCTGTCCGTTATCAGTAAGGGTGTATATGATAGTATGCAATCGAGTGGGCGATTTATCGTCAATTTGGGTGGTACCGCAGAGGTTAAAAGCTTTTGTCCCTATCTTTTAGGGATGAGGGCTTTTTTATTTGCAATTATTATACAGGGGGGATGATAGACATGCCAAAAGGAAGGTTTGGGATATACGGAGGGCAATATATTCCTGAAACGCTTATGAATGCTGTAATTGAGCTTGAGGAGGCATATAACTGCCATAAGAACGATCCGGCATTCACGGCAGAGCTCAATGATCTGCTGAATAATTATGCAGGACGGCCGTCGTCACTTTATTATGCAGAAAAGATGACGAAAGATCTGGACGGGGCTAAGATTTATCTCAAGCGTGAGGATCTCAATCATACAGGTTCCCATAAAATCAACAATGTGCTGGGACAGGTGCTTCTTGCCAAGCGCATGGGCAAAACCCGTATAATAGCAGAGACAGGTGCAGGGCAGCATGGCGTTGCCACAGCAACCGCCGCTGCACTTATGGGATTGGAATGCGAGATATACATGGGCAAGGAGGACACCAGCCGTCAGGCGCTCAATGTATTCCGCATGGAGCTGCTGGGCGCAAAAGTCCATTCGGTGACCAGCGGAACACAAACATTGAAAGATGCTGTAAACGAAACGATGCGCGAATGGACACAGCGAGTCAGGGATACTCATTATGTGCTTGGATCTGTCATGGGTCCGCACCCCTTTCCAACAATTGTCCGCGATTTTCAGAGCGTAATTGGCCGCGAAGTCAGGCGGCAGATGCTGGAAAAGGAAGGAAGGCTTCCTGATGTCCTGATGGCGTGTGTCGGAGGAGGCAGCAACGCAATGGGGTTGTTTTACGATTTTATAGACGATCCGAGTGTTCGCCTTATCGGCTGCGAGGCCGCCGGGCAAGGTGTTGAAACAGATAAGACAGCCGCTACGATAACCACCGGAACAATAGGGATTTTCCATGGCATGAAATCCTACTTCTGCCAGGATCAATATGGTCAGATTGCTCCGGTCTATTCCATTTCCGCAGGACTTGACTATCCGGGCGTAGGACCCGAGCATGCCAGCCTGCATGATATGGGCAGAGCGGAATATGTACCGGTTACCGATGCCGAAGCGGTAGAGGCATTCGAATACCTCTCGCGTATTGAGGGAATTATTCCGGCCATTGAGAGTGCACATGCGGTTGCATATGCAAAGAAACTAGCGCCGACATTGAATCAGAATCAAATCATTGTAATCTGTCTTTCCGGCAGAGGAGATAAAGATGTTGCTGCAATAGCGCGCTATAGGGGGGTGCAGATACATGAGTAACTTACGGCAGGTGTTTGCAAAAGGCAAGGCGTTCATTCCATTTATAACCGCAGGAGATCCCTCGCTGGAAATAACTGAGCTGTTGGTGCTTCAGATGGCAAAGGCCGGTGCGGATTTAATTGAGCTGGGCATACCGTTTTCCGATCCTGTCGCGGAAGGATGCGTGATTCAAAGCGCAGACAATCGTGCTCTTTCAGGTGGAGCAACAACGGATAAAATATTTACCATGGTACAGCGCATCCGCAATTCATGTAGTGTTCCGATAGCCTTTATGACTTATGTAAATCCGATCTTTACGTATGGCACGGATAGATTTATGAAGAATTGTAAAGAGGCCGGAGTTGATGCAGTAATTGTTCCTGACGTGCCGTATGAAGAAAAGGACGAGCTTTTGCCTTTCTGTTCAAAACATGGTGTGGACCTGATTTCTATGATTGCTCCGACATCCAACAATCGCATACAGATGATTGCCGGTGAAGCCCAGGGATTTATTTACTGTGCGTCATCTATGGGAGTTACCGGCGTGCGGCAGGAGATTGGGACAGATGTGAGAGAAATGATAAGGCTTGTGAAAGAGGTCAGAGACATACCTTGCGCAATCGGTTTCGGCATCTCCACACCTGAACAGGCTAGGAAAATGATAGTGTTTTCCGAGGGCATTATTGTGGGGAGCGCAATTGTAAAAATTGTGGAGCAGTACGGAGTAAACTGTGTGCCTTATGTTTCGGAGTATGTGCGGATGATGAAGGACGCTATCAGAGGGTAATGCAGACAGTGTTCGGAAGTCCGGAGCCGGAATTCAGAATTGCTCTGAAAATATATTTTTTGAAAGCATAGGAATTTATAAATCTCCTAAAAAATTCCTATGCTGGGGTTT
>CAYGHY010000319.1:2582-3355 GCA_964349435.1 uncultured Oscillospiraceae bacterium | reverse complement strand
CTCAATGATCTTTGCCGACAAATACCGCATCGAGCAGGTATTGATGAACCTGATGAGCAACGCGATAAAATACACGCTTGAGGGCGGGAATATAAATATACGAATCAGTGAGTCCGAGACTTACGTTATCTTTGAATTTGAAGACAACGGCATTGGAATTCCTGAAGAAGAACTGCCCTTGATCTTTGAACGTTTTTACCGTGCAGACAAATCCCGCAATCGTATGACCGGCGGCTCCGGAATAGGTCTTGCGATCGTCAGATCGATCGTTGCGGCACACGGGGGAACTGTCGAAGTGAAAAGCCGGTTAAACAGCGGGACCTGTTTCACCCTGACCTATCCAAAGACCTCCATTTAATGACCGGCTGCGTTTATGAAGGCGGGCAGCGCGGCGTCACTGCACTATTCTCTCCGCGTGGCTGTATACGTTCATACTGTTTCCTCTTGCGAAACCGACTGCTGTTATATTGAGCTGTTCGGCCAGATCTATAGCCAGGCCAGTTGGTGCAGAGCGTGAAACGACCAGGGGAGTGCCTATCCTGGCCGCCTTTATAAGCATTTCTGATGAGATCCGCCCGCTTAGCAGTACAGCCTTGTCGCCGGTTTCAATTTCGTTGATGACAGTGTAGCCAAGGACTCGGTCAAGTGCATTGTGCCTGCCTATGTCCTCATATTTGACCAGAATTTGTTTGTTATCGGCCAAAGCTGCTGAATGGACACCTCCTGTCAGCTTAAAGGTTTTTGACTCTTCATCAAGCTGTTTTATGAGGCTT
>CAYGHY010000319.1:0-2572 GCA_964349435.1 uncultured Oscillospiraceae bacterium | reverse complement strand
GTATAGAGATGGACGGCCCTTTCCGCAGCAACTTCCAAAATTGCGTCCAAGAAAATTCTCCATCTCAGCGCTAGAGTCAAGAGTTTCGACCCATACGACCTCCTGCTTCTCTCTATGAAAATAATTCTTAATGTCCGAGAGTTTTCTTATAAGTCCTTCACCTGCTAAAAAACCTATAACAAGTTCCTTTTGAGCGTACGGAGAGCATACTATAGTGCCTAATTCCTTCTTGTTAAGAAAGACAGTAAGAGGCGTTTCGTTAACGACAAGATCTTCTTTATGCACCGAAATATTACCGGTAAATTTTATGATCGGTCTTTTCTCAAATATATCCACTTAAATTGGCCTCCATTTCGTGGTCCGAATGCGACTTTATAAGCATGATCAGATGATTGACCTTTAAATACATGATACATATGATAATAACAACTATGCCCATTATGCCTTGTCTTTTCATCTATTACAGAGTCTCATTCATGCTGCCGGTCCTATATCCTGATATGTCCAGAGTGACATATTTAAATCCAATTTTTTTGATTTCAATTCCAATTTTATCCATGATATCCAAACTGAAGAAAATAGCTCTTTCTTCGGGGCCGACTTCGATCCTCGCAATGCCGTCATGGTATCTGACTCTCACTTGTTTGAAACCTATGTCTATTAGGTATTGTTCAGCAGTCTCAACCATTTTAAGCTTTTCTGGCGTTATCTGTTCTCCGTACGGGAATCTGGAAGACAGACAGGCGAAAGAAGGTTTATTCCATGTTGGCAGGTCAAGTCTTTTTGAAAGTTCGCGAATTTCATTTTTTGTGAGGCCGGCCTCCATAAGGGGACTAATAACCCCCAGTTCCTTTGCAGCTTTCATTCCAGGTCTGTAATCTGCGGCGTCATCAAGATTTGAACCATCAAATATATATTTTACCCCGTGTTCATCTCCAACTTCTTTAATTTTAGAAAATAACTCCTTCTTGCAAAAATAACAACGATTTACAGGATTTCTAGAATATCCTTCTATTTCCAGTTCTTCAGAGACGATAGTAATATGCTTTGCCCCGATCAGAGATAAATATTGCATTGCTTCACCATATTCCCTTTCTGGATAGGTTGAAGATCTGGCTGTAACAGCAATCACCTTGTCGCCCAGGATGTCATTAGCAATTTTCAACAGAAAGGTGCTGTCAACCCCTCCTGAGTAAGCTAAAGCGCAGCTGCCAGCCTGATTTATAATTTCTTTCAGTCTATCGTACTTTTGTTCCAGTTCCACCAGAGATCCTCCATAGCCGAAGAAAATTGATATTTTGTTCTGTTGCCTGATTATGACCTGCCATTATCAATTTGTAGTTTACAGTACATCGGAAGGGGACACTTCACCTATAGCCCTATGTATTCAGAAAACACAGATTTCGCCTGATTCTCATCTTTTACGTGCTTGATGATCGCTCTTCCGTCTCGGAAAAGTTTAATTGATATAGGGTCCTTTTCAAAATCAAGTGTATATTTATTATGAGTAGTTTTACCTAACGGCATGAGTTTATGAGCTATCTCTGTAAAATTGATATCTGATCTCTTGTCGGGGACCACCTGAAAAGAATCGTTGCCGCATAGGCTGACAGCGTATGAACCTCTGACAACTCCATAGTATTCATTGTTATGGTGTATGCATGCGCTGCAGTCGTCATTTCTGCCGAACGGAAGCAGCAGCATTCTGTTTTCCCATACATCTATATAGAAAAGCTCTTTGCGCATTGACTTTAAATCTCCGACGATAAATTTGATGGCCTCCGTACACTGCACTGATGCCACAATATTTGTAACGGTGTTAAGTACTCCAGCGGTACTGCATGTAGGATATGTTCCCGGCAAAGGCAGATCACTTCCTGTCAGACAGCAATAGCAAGGTCCGTTGTCATGCAGGATATTCATGCTCATGCCTTCAGATCCAATAGCACCCCCATATATCCACGGGATGGAATGGACAAGGCAGGCCTCGTTCAAAAGCATTCTCGTTTCAAAATTGTCTGTTGCATCAATAACAATATCTATATCTTTTATGAGATTCACAATGTTGGACGAATTAACATCGGAGACTATCGCTTCCAATGCAATTTCAGAATTGATATGCGAAAGGTGCCTTTGGGCCGCTTCGGCCTTAGGGAGCTCTTCTTTTGCGTCATTTTCGTCAAACAGTACCTGCCTTTGGAGGTTGCTTGCCTCTACGTAGTCTCGGTCTATCAGCCGCAGATATCCTACGCCCGATCTTGCGAGGTTGTTTGCTGTAACGGTTCCAAGAGCCCCCAATCCTAATATTGCAATGCGAGATGCGAGCAGTTTTTTCTGTCCATCTTCGCCAATGGAGGGGAATACTGTCTGTCTCGAATAACGGTCAATCATCAGCATTTACGACCATTTCTACAGCTTTTATAAAACTTTCAATTTCTTCTGTCTCAGTAAAATAATTCGGACTTACCCTGATTGTCCCGCCTGATAAAAGCGTCCCTATTGTCCTATGCGCATCAGGAGAACATTGCAGTCCGCCACGTACAGCTATTCCGTATTCCGCATCAAGTAAAAT
>CAYGHY010000318.1:0-3356 GCA_964349435.1 uncultured Oscillospiraceae bacterium | reverse complement strand
GGCTCAGAGGGCGGAACGATCATTAATGCAAGGGGTGCGGGCATCCATGAAACCAGCAAGTTGTTTTCCATGGAGATTGAGCCTGAAAAAGAGATCGTATTGATTTTGTCCAAGAATGACCAAACAGACGCAATTGTTTCTTCAATTAATACGAACCTTAAAATGGACGAGCCAGGTAATGGTATTGTTTTTGTTCAGGAAGCAAATAAAACATACGGTTTATATTAATTTTATTAATGTACAAATCTGCCGGTTGAGTTACTGAGGTCATATCGATTGGCGGTTTTTCTATGGAAGGTTATTTTTATATCAGGAGGTCATTACGATGCATATGGCAGACGCCTTGATTTCTCCGGCTGTCGGAGGGATCATGTGGGCTGCTGCAGTTGGTACTGCAGCGTATTCAATCAAAAAACTAAAGTATAATACGGATGAAAAGAAAATACCGATGATGGGTGTCATGGGCGCATTTATTTTTGCAGCACAAATGATCAATTTTGCCATACCCGGAACAGGCTCCAGCGGTCATATAGGTGGCGGCTTGCTGCTTGCTATTGTGCTTGGACCGTACGCAGGCTTTCTTGCCATGACCTCGGTTCTCCTGATTCAGGCTCTAGTATTTGCCGACGGCGGACTTCTGGCGCTTGGCTGCAATCTGTTCAATCTGGGCTTCTTCACCTGCTACATAGCATATCCGTTGATATACAGAAAAATAACAGCTCAAGGCATGACGCAAAAGAGGATTTTTGCGGCAGTTTTTATAGCTGTGGTAGCAGGCTTGCAGCTGGGATCCTTCAGTGTTGTTCTGCAAACATTGCTTTCTGGCAAAACAGAGCTGCCCTTTGGAACCTTTTTGCTTTTCATGCAGCCGATTCATCTGGCAATTGGAGCTATTGAAGGAGCTGTTACCGCCGCTGTGGTGAGCTTCGTTTGGAGGAGCAGGCCTGAGATTTTGGGAAACGTGTCTTCACAAGATAAACCTGAGGCTATGCCGGAAATGTCGGAAAGTATAGCAGCAAAGAAATTATCTGCAGCAGCACAGGTTAAAAAGCTCATGCTCGGAATTCTGGCAGCAGCAATTTTAACCGGAGGAGTTTTGTCCTGGTTCGCAGCAGAAAATCCTGACGGTCTGGAATGGTCAATAAATAAAGTGACCGGTACTTCCGAGCTTGAAGCTGATGACAGCATTCACAGAAGTTTGGGCGAGCTTCAGAAAAAAACCGCTGTGCTGCCAGAATACTCCATCGGGGCACCTGCCTCAAAAGGAGATGTCATCGCAGGTTCTGCCTCTGACAGAGTCGGCACATCAGTGTCGGGCCTGGCAGGCGGAGCTGCGACTCTTTTTGCAGCTGTTTTGCTGGGTTCAGCAGCGATGCTGCTAAAGAGGAAGCAAAAAAAATGAAACAGCAAAAAATAAGCAGCGAAAGAAATAGAAGCAACAAATGAAAAATAAGCAGCGAAAGAAATAGAAGCAACAAATGAAAAATAAGCAGTGAAAGAAATAGAAGCAACAAATGAAGCGAAAGGTGATTAAAGAGAACATGCCGAACCCGGTAAAGGCTATATATAATATCAGGCAGATGGATGATTTCGCGAAGGGGATGACCTGCATACACAGACGGCACCCTCTGGCCAAGTTGATTGTTACAGTTGGCTTTCTTATAACAATCATCTCCTTTGACAAATATGAAATAAGCAATTTAATGCCATTTGTTTTCTATCCGCTTATTTTGATGATTCTTTCAGAGATTCCGGCTGCGGCTATTTTTAAAAGAATCCTGCTTGTTGAGCCATTGATTATAGCTATGGGCATGTTTAACCCTATATTTGACCGGCAGACTGTTCTAGTAGGCGATTTGAGCATATCGGCTGGCTGGCTGGCATTCCTTTCTATTGTAATTAAATGCAGCTTGACTGTAGCGGCAGTCATGCTTCTGATCGCTTCAACGGGAATGGAAAAGCTTGCTGCTGCACTGAGGATGCTGCATATACCGAGGATATTCGTATTGCAGCTTTTGCTGACCTACAGGTATATTTCTTTATTGGCTGAAGAAGCTGGCAGGCTCATGAGGTCGTATGAGCTGAGAGCGCCCGGACACAGCGGTGTAGCGCCGGCTGCCTGGGGAGGCCTGGCAGGAGGGCTGCTGCTGCGTTCCTTTGACCGTGCCCAGCGGGTTTATCAGGCAATGTGCCTGCGAGGATTTGACGGAGAATATCGCACTGGCAGCACCAGAACCATAAATGCCGCTGATATTTCATACATGACTATCTGGCTTTTACTGTTTGCCGCCGCAAGACTTTACAATTTGCCTGTTCTGCTTGGGATGCTTTTGCTGGAGGTATTTAAATGAGTCATCATAGATTGGAAGCCAAGGAGCTTCATTTCAGCTATCCCGATGGGAGGAGGGCGGTCAACGGTCTGTCCTTCGAAATGCATCACGGTGATTCCGTGGGGATTGTCGGTGCCAACGGTGCAGGAAAATCAACGCTGCTCATGCTCCTTACAGGGCTTCTGCAGGCTGAAAGCGGTGAGGTGATAATAGGAGATATTAAGCTTACAAGAAAGACAATGCATATGATAAGGGAGAGAGTGGGCATGGTTATGCAGGATCCAGAGGATCAGCTTTTCATGCCGACTATTTATGAGGATGTTGCTTTCGGTCCGCGGAACTTCGGACTGGACGAAAGTGAGATAGAAGCTCGTGTAAAGAGTGCACTTGATGTTGTGGGTATAGCACACCTCAAGGACCGGGCACCGTTCAGGCTCTCCGGCGGTGAAAAGCGTGCAGCAGCCATTGCGTCTGTACTCTCTATGCAGCCTGATATTTTAATTATGGACGAACCATCAGCGGGGCTTGACCCAAAGGCAAGAAGGCGAGTGATATCGCTGCTGGGGAGCTTTCAGCATACAAAGATAATAACCAGCCATGACCTTGATATGATACTGGAGCTGTGCAAAAGAGTAATTGTATTGAAGGAGGGTGCCATAGCAGCAGACGGTCCTGCGGCTGAGATCCTCGCGAATGCGCAGCTGATGGACGGCTGCGGGCTTGAGCTCCCTCTTTCCCTTCAAAGCTGCACCTTATGCGGCGCTTCAAAAGCCTAGCAGTGCATAAGCAGTACGTATAGGAACTTGCGTTTATTGTATCTGATGTTTTCGCCGTAGGCAAGCGGAATTTTCGCCGTAGTGGAATTTTCGCCGTAGACAAGCGGGATTTTAGAAAAAATTAGAAATTAGTTTGGCCATATTTCAATAAAAAACAACGTAAAAACACAATATTACCGAGTTGAGGAGTTTAAAATGCGGATAATAGAATTAACTGAAGAAGTATAACAACAACTTGACAACAACTTGA
>CAYGHY010000317.1:0-3358 GCA_964349435.1 uncultured Oscillospiraceae bacterium | reverse complement strand
AAATAGAGTATAATGTGATTGAATGATTTAATATTGTAATACTAAACCAACAAGCTAATTTCAGACTTCGTGAAAACACATACATAAAACCTGTAGATAAATTTGTGTAATTCCCTGTAAGTTATGATACTACCGGAACCTTGACAAATCAATACTATTGGCACAAATACCCAGTTGATTCGGGGCAAGATTCAGGCTCTTGACGGACGATGGATACAGGAGAATTTTTTCAAGGAAGCCAAGAAAATTCGCTTCGCTCACAACTTAAACATAAGCAAATTTTCTTGTTCGCTAGCAAGGTATGGGGACGCCCCGCTGCTGCCATGTAGAGTTAAGAAACCAGAAACTCTTGTTTATCAGGTTGCAGCTGAAAAACTGATACAAAAGCTGAATAGTACAAATTCAAAAATGCTGAATGGTTCCAGTAGACAGATCATTTTCCAGTTTTACATGAGAAAACGCCTGAAATCACAAATTGATTTTAGACGTTTTCCCAAAGTCTGAAATTAGGGAGTGTGACAAATTGAGAAGGAAACTGCTGATATTTACCGTGCTGACAGCCATATTTATGCCGTTACTCTTTGGGTGGCAAAATGCGCATGCCGCCGACAGGTCTTACAATATCTCCGAATACTTCATTAATGTGGATATTAAGCCTGATGGCTCAGCTGACATTGAGGAGAGGCTCACCTACAGCTTCAGCGGAGTGTTTAACGGCGTGCTGCGCAACGTAGATTATAAATCTACAGGCGGATTGGAAAATCTGCGACTATTTGTTGAAAAGAACGGAAGCCGCATTGAATGGAAGCTTAATTCCTCCAACGACCTGAACGCAAATGGAAGTCCAGGCACATTTAATTTGGTACACCAGGACGAAATCGCTCAACTTAAGATTTTTGAGCAATCAGCGAATGAGAATAAGACCTTCGTTTTAAAATATACATTTAGAGACGCCGTTACAAAATACAATGATATCGCAGAATTCAACAGGAAAATTATTGACTCAGGCTGGGAAGTTCCACTTAATAATGTTGTAGTCAATTTTATTCTTCCGGAAGGCGCAAAGCAAGAAGAAATCAAGGTTTTCGGGCACGGTCCGCTGACCGGCGCATCGAAAATAATCAATGAGCGGCATGTCCGGTTTACCATTGCATATTTATCACCCGGTAATTGGGTTGAGACTCTAGTTCTTTTTCCAACCAGACTGATTCCTCAATCAGAAAAGTATGTGGCCAGAGATGAATTAGCCGTAATATTGGCCAATGAAAAGCAGCTTGCTGAAGCGGCTAACACGCAAAGAGAGGAAGCCAGACAACAGGTTGCCGAATATGAAAAAAGACGTCAGGAGCTGGCTAGCCAGCGTCAAACCCAGGCTATGCGAACAGCGGCGATTAAGCCCTATGGCAATGCACTCGGCATTTTGCTCTCCTTGCTTTGGTTTGTAATAATCATTTTCATATATATTAAGTACGACAAGGAGCTCAAGCATACCTTTGAAGGCAAATACTACAGGGAGCTGCCGGGCGAATACACTCCTGCTGAGATGAGCTCGCTGCTATCTATGGGATATGTCGGAACGTGCGACATAACAGCTACCTTAATGGATTTGGTCAGAAAGGAACAGCTGCTGCTCACGACAAACAAATATTTGAAAAAGGGTATTTTCAAGGACAAGGAAGTAACGGACTATTCCATTGTACGAAACGAGGGTGCACCGGCAATTAGTCTCAAGACACATGAGTCCTTCCTGATTAGCTGGTTCATAGGAAGAATAGGCAGAGGCGGCAGTCTGATGCTGGATGAGATTTCTAGCTACGCAAAAACCACCTCAGGTGCGCGTCAGTTCAAAAAGGATTACGACAACTGGTGCAGTCTTGCAAAGGAAGAAGCTAAGAAAAACGACTTTTTCGACACTACCTGCAAGACGGGCAAGGTAGCCGGCATACTTGCTGCTCTTTCCTATTTGGGACTGGGAGTTCTAATTCTTTATGTTTTTAAAGCTGAAACAGGTGTCGCTCTAGTCATACAATCCCTGATACTGCTGATTTTTTCCGCAAGGCTTAGCAGACGCACGGCATATGGAAATGAACAGAATGCAATGTGGCTGGCCTTCAAAAATTTCCTGAAGGATTTCAGCAATATGGAAAAGGCTGAAATGCCCGCCATTGTTATCTGGGAGCATTATCTGGTATACGCCATATCACTGGGTGTTGCAAAAGAGGTTATAAACCAGCTGCCACTTGTATTCAACGACACTGATCTGCATGATACGAGACTCACATATATGCATGGCTATAGCTTTGCCAATTTTGCCATGTTCACCGATGCCTTCGATAGAACAGTGTCCTCCGTTGATGGTGCAATTGATAATGCAATGGCTGTGGCAAATTCGACCCTGTCTTCCTCCTCAGGGAGCGGCGGCGGCTTCAGCGGTGGCAGCTCCGGCGGCGGCGGTGGCAGGGGTGGGGGCGGAGCCTTTTAGGGGGCACGTCTTTATAAATAGCAGCGCTGCTTCAGCTGGCGGGACATATAGCAAAAGTATGTCCGCTTTCACAGTCGGCATCCATCAAATAGACAATGCTGCTTTAGCAGACGGCACATATATCAAGAGCAACACACCCGCAGTTTCTGACAGCAGTTCAAATGCGGATGAAAATGCAGGTTAAAATAAGGAGGATAAAAAAATGTCGGCACCTACAGTATTGCTAGTTTTAGTCCTAATCGCAATCCCACTGATACTTGCAGTGATAGCCATGTCCACTTATAACAGCCTTGTCAGCAAGCGCAACAAGGTAGCAAATTCGTGGAGTCAGATCGACATTCAGCTAAAGAGGAGATTTGACCTTATCCCCAATCTGCTGGAAACGGTAAAAGGCTATGCTTCTCATGAGCGGCAGACCTTTGAAGCTGTCACCCGGGCAAGAACCAACTACATGTCAGCCGGCTCGCATCAGGATGCAATGAAGGCCAATGGTGAGCTGTCCCAGTGTCTGGGCAGGCTGTTTGCTGTAACTGAGTCTTATCCGGAACTCAAGGCAAACGGAAATTTTCAGGAGCTGCAGCGCGAGCTTTCAAAGACCGAGGACAAGATCAGCTTTGCGCGTCAATTTTATAACGACGTGACCATGGAATACAACAATGCTGTACAAATGTTCCCATCTAGTATTTTGGCTGGTATGTTCAGCTTTATTGAAGAGCCTTTCTTCAGGGTTGAGGAAAATGAAACGGCAGCACCGCAAATCGAGTTTTAATTAGGTTAAGTTTTAATTAAGCTCAATGCATAGGAATTTATAAAATTCCTGGAAATTCCTATGCTGGGGTTTGGAAAGGGGATTCCCCTTTCCCGGTTCAGGGAGGG
>CAYGHY010000316.1:0-3370 GCA_964349435.1 uncultured Oscillospiraceae bacterium | reverse complement strand
TTTGATTTTCGTATTAGCTATTTTAGGAGTCGTTGGCGAAAACATCAGTCAGGATGTTAAGTCGTATGTGTTCTGCTTCCAAGACACAATTCAGCATCACATGTTGCGGAGCCTAAAAGCAATGGGTCCTGAAAAGGTGTTCATACTGCTTTTCTCCTCAAGCTCCGTGCATCAAGATAGCGACTTTGTTTTCCTCCCGATGGGTTTAACCGAGGTGGGCGCTGCGTTATCCGAAGTTACTCAAAGCAACCTTAACGAATGCGCCGTTTTTCTTTCGAATTTTTCTCTGCTCATTCACACGTTCGGGGTGTATCCGTGTTACAACATGATATTGAGCAAGATGGGCGAAATAAGGCGGGCAAACGTTGAACTGTTTGCTTTCGTCAGCCCTGAAACACACAACGACAAAACAATTATCCCCCTTTTCATGAACATAAGCGATAAAGTCACTGAAGCATAGCCACATTGCTATTTCGAGATAAAAACCAGTGCATATATGTTGTTCAATTCAATAACAAAGCTTTTAAGCATCTTCCACTGAAATAAAGTTCGAAAGAAGTTCAATGCATACAGAGTGATCGGTATGATAAGAACTATAAGAACAATCAGTACGCTATTGCTTCTAGCAATACTAGCAACTTCAGTAATGCAATTTTCCAGTATAAAAACGGCCAACGCAATTAATGCAAGCGTCATCTATGCAGTTCCAAATAATATGATGGATACTAACGAAGCACAAGCGACGACTAGTGGTTGTGCAGCAATAAGGTACTACTTCTCTCTTACAGGGGATTATACCTACTTGGAAAACTATTGTGGCAGCAACACAGTGAACAGCGTAGTCTACAGCGTTGCCAACTATCATAATACGTATTATAATTGGGCAGCAACTTTCTACAAAGGACATTCCATATGGGCTCCACCAGGAACCTATCCAAATGTCTACCCTCAACAATACAACCATAACATCTACAATCTCTACCCTGACAATTCCAATGACACAAGTGCTAGAATTTGGGATGAGACATCAACCTTGTTGGGAACGGTCTTGGGAGCTACACTTCTAATGGCGTGTACCACTTCGCGTTTCTCTGGACTTGCGGCATGGCAAATGAACTAGGCGGCATTAACGGAAATGACATATATGGAATGGCGCCTGCTTGGCTTCGCACAGCCAGCCTAGTGCTTGATACTTACAACAATCCTAATGCTGATAATTCCAGTAAGTGCTTCATAGGCTTTCAGTACTATTCAAAACCATGGAGCGACAACACAGGCTACTACTCCTACACCTATCAAATCTTTGCATCAATGTTCTACTATTTCGCCTTGAATGGCTATAATGTACGCAACGCTTTAAATCAGGCTTCACTTTACTACCTTGGAATGGCTTTTGATAGCCAGAACCCCCGAAATGACTTCTATTACGGCTACGATTATCAGGGCTACACGTGCAAGATAAGAATATTCGGAGATTCAGACATGTATTTACCATAATTGGGTGACCGTGATGAAAAACCATAAAAGTCTTTACTTAACTTTGATTCTTTTGTCACTGTTAGTGCTTCCGCTTGTAAATACCCCTCTTGGCAAGGCAGCAGCGTCGAATCCCCGAGAGAAAGCTTTGTCCTTCTTAGCCGATGTAGTCTCTATAGACGTAGGTAAATACAACGTTACCCTAGTAAGCGACGGCTCGCCTTACAATGTAGTGAATAGCGCAGACCAAGAAGAGGTGCGTTACAAACTCGAAAACAGCAAAAACACGTTAGATGTTACATGTCTGTTCAAGAATAACGCGCTTGTCTGGTGTACTATATACGTGCTCTCAGGCTCGCCAGTTTACACGCAAACACCATCTACAAATCTACTAGATCAGGTTTCTACTCTGCTTGACCGATATCAGAACTATACTAGTTCTTCACGCTACCAAGGAATGAAAAGCATGTTAAGCCTGCTTCAAACCGCTGACGACACGGCAGCCATTTTAGGCGACGCTAAACTGGTGATACATTCAGATGGAGTTGCCAAAGGGTTTGAATGGACATATATATACAATGGCGTTGAAGCACCAGGGTTACAGATTGAGTTTTTCAACGGAATTCTTGAAACCTTCAATGACCAAGCAAGTCTCTTCACAATTGGAAGCACTACTACAAATATATCGAAGGAAAAAGCTATTGACATCGCGTTGGACCGAGTAAAGGATTTCTCGTGGACAGTAGGCTTGGACCCTAGCACTGCGATAGAAGTGACAAACTTTACCGTACTAAGCGAAAATGCGCAGATAAAGCTGAGCATGCAACCCCGAGAAGATTCGACATTATATCCTTTCTGGCGGGTGGACCTTTATCTCGATAAAGTGTACGCTGGCGGCGTCAGCAGTATTGCAGTGGGCATCTGGGCAGACACCGGCGAAATTAGTTACTGCAAAGCACTAAGCTATGGCGGAGACCTCCCACCTAACAATACGACAACTGAGAATACATCGACACTTCCAGCTACATCAACTCAAGAACCAACAATATCGCCTTCAACACAGATAGTAAATAACACAACCCCGTCATTAAACATAAGTCTAGCTGCTGGAGCAGTTGCAATAATAGCCATGATAGTTTTAGCTGCTGTACTATTCAAGAAAAGAAGCAAATAGCACAACATCCCCCTTTCTTTTTTTTGTTTCTGAACTCACATACAACAAAATGTGCCGTGTCTTTGTGTTGTTCAATTCAACGCCAAAGCTCTTAAGCATCTTCCACTGAAATAAAGTTCGAAAGAAGTTCAATGCATACAGAGTGATCGGTATGATAAGAACTATAAGAACAATCAGCATGTTATTGCTTCTAAGCATACTATCTACCTCAACAATTGGTCTAAATGCTAAAACAGCTAACGCAACCAGAGCCAGTTTGCAGTGGGGCACACGCTATGACATGTCGCAGTCGGAACAAGATGCATCTTATGGCGCTTGCGTAGCGATAAGAGCCTATTTCTACGATACCGGACAATACAGCTACCTAGGAAACTATTACGGCAGCGACACCCAACAAGCCACTGTATTAGGAAATGTTAGCCAATGCGAGAACTATTACAACTACGCCACGGTTTTCTACAAGGGACACTGCTGCTACGTTGTTGACCCTGACCATTGGCACTACTACCTTTATGACAATGATGGAGGCGGAGCAACAGACAGAATCTGGGATTTCGGCGTAGGATACCGAACAGCTAACGGCATACACAATTTCGTGTTCATTTGGGCATGCGGCACAGTTGGCAATGGAACTAACGTCGGCGGAATCGATGGAACACACACCTGGTTTTTCCCAGCATCTTGGCTGCACACCACCAACTTGGCTATGAATGGCTACAC
>CAYGHY010000315.1:0-3377 GCA_964349435.1 uncultured Oscillospiraceae bacterium | reverse complement strand
AAGAAAAGGGAATTGAGGTAAGAATATAAAAAGCCCGCTATTAGAAACTGCCGTATTGACACGTAGTTGTTATTTATATTATATTGTTAACAACACAACTTAACCGTGCGTTTTGCGCGCTTTCCTGATTCACAGGCTACCGACGGAGTTTTGATATCACACCTCAGCATGACGGTAACAGTGTCTTGAAATGCTCATGGCAAGCTGGGGTGGGAAAGTCTTAATGCGTTATTTCCGAAAGGATGATTTCAAATGTTCTCGGTGATATTAATTACATTGACAAGGAAGCTATTAATGCTGAATAAGAGGATGACACAATGAAGAAACAGGGATTGAACGAGATAAGGGAAAGCTACCTGAAATTCTTTGAAGGCAAGGGCCATTTATGTATGCCCAGTTTTTCGCTGGTGCCCAGCAATGACCCAAGCATATTGCTGATCAATGCGGGTATGACGCCGCTGAAGCCGTATTTTACAGGTGTGGAGGAGCCGCCACGCAAGAGAATGGCCACTTGTCAAAAATGCGTAAGAACAGCCGATATTGAAAATGTCGGCAAGACGGCAAGGCATGGTACATTCTTTGAGATGCTGGGTAATTTCTCTTTTGGAGATTATTTTAAAAAGGAAGCTATTCAGTGGGCATGGGAATTTGTCACGAAGGATATGGAAATTCCGCCGGACAGGCTTTATGTATCAATATACGAAGACGATGATGAGGCTTTTGATATATGGGAAAAGGAAGTCGGCATCCCTGTAGAGCGCATTGTCAGGCTGGGCAAGAAGGACAATTTCTGGGAGCATGGTACAGGTCCATGCGGCCCGTGTTCTGAGATATATTTCGACAGAGGAGCGGAAAAGGGCTGCGGGCAGCCGGACTGCAGGGTGGGCTGTGACTGTGATAGATATATTGAGTTCTGGAATCTCGTATTTACCCAATTTAACAAGGAGGAAGACGGCACTTACTCCAAACTGAGCAAGAAGAATATTGACACCGGAATGGGGCTTGAGAGGCTTGCCTGTATCATGCAGAATGTGAACTCCCTCTTTGAGGTGGACACAATCAGGAATATATTGAATTATGTATGCGACATTGCAGATGTCCGTTATAATGATGCCGGAGCGACTGGTAAGACAGACATTTCCATAAGGATCATTACTGACCATATAAGAAGCACTACTATGATGGTTTCCGATGGCATTCTTCCATCCAATGAGGGCCGGGGTTATGTGCTGAGAAGGCTGCTGAGAAGAGCTGCACGGCATGGCAGGATGATTGGTATCGAGGGCGCATTCCTTTATGATGTGGCTCAGGTGGTTATCAATGAATCCAAAGAAGCATATCCGGAGCTTGCTGAAAAGACTGAATATATATGCAAGGTTATAAGAATTGAGGAGGGACGTTTTGCGGCCACGATTGACCAGGGCTTTGCCATTCTCAACGACTTTATTGCAGAATTGAAAGCTGACGGCGGAAAGATGCTGCCTGGAAGCATGCTTTTCAAGCTTCATGATACTTTTGGTTTCCCGATAGATCTCACGCGGGAAATTGCCGGGGAAGAGGGACTTGACATTGATGAGGAAGGCTTTATGGCAGAGATGGAGGAGCAGAAAAAAAAGGCCCGACAGGCCTTAAAGAACAATGCAGCCTCAGCATGGGGGCAGGATATGGCTGCAGGGCTTGATAAGAGCTTGAAGACAGAGTTCACGGGATATGACAGCTTTGGAAGTGAAGCAAAGATTTTATATATCATCTTTGAAGGCGCAGAGGTTGAAAATGCACAGAAGGGTGACGAAGTGATCGTTATACTGGACAAGACTCCGTTTTATGCAGAAAGCGGCGGTCAGGTAGCGGATACGGGAACGATCAGCACCAGGAATGGTTCTGTGAAGGTCAATGATTGCAGGAAGACTGCAGAGGGCATGCAGCTGCATTTCGGCGTGATTGAAAAGGGTATTGTCGAAACAGGTTCAGCAGCGACTGCCGCCATTGATGTGGATAGAAGACTGGCCACCGCAAGAAACCATACCACTACACACTTGCTGCAGAAAGCGCTTAGAAACGTACTGGGTGAGCAAGTGACACAGGCAGGCTCGCTTGTTGGCCCGGATAGGCTCAGATTTGACTTTAATTATTTTTCGCCTGTAACAAAGGAAGAACTCGCGAGAGTGGAGAAAGAGGTCAATATAAAGATACTTGAGGGTCTGAAAGTACATGTGCTTGAAATGCCGCTGGATGAGGCGAAAGGTTTAGGTGCAACAGCGCTTTTTGGAGAGAAATACGGCAATAATGTAAGAGTGGTGAGAGCAGGCGACTATAGCAAAGAGCTTTGTGGTGGGACTCACCTTAGCTCTACTGCGCAAGCGGGCCTTGTAAAGATTCTGGGAGAGAGCGGCATAGCTGCCGGTGTCAGAAGGATTGAGGCGTTGACCGGCTTGGGCGCTTTGGAATATTATAATGAAAAGGAAGAACAGTTGAACCGCATTTCCGGTGCGCTAAAATCATTGCCACAGGATAGCTTAAGGAAGGCGGAATCACTGACTGCTGAATTGAAAGCTGCTCTGAAGGAAATTGAACAGTTGAAAGATAAGCTGGCAAGCGGATCCTTCAACGAGGTACTTGCCAAGGCTGCTGAAATAAATGGAATCAAGGTTGTTACGGCACGTTTTGACCAGTTGGATACAGATGCACTCCGTAACATATGTGAAACACTGCGCAGCAAGGTTGGTACAGGCGTTGTGGTGCTGGCTTCGTCCTTCGGCGGAAAGGCCAGCTTTGTTGCAATGGCCTCGAAGGATGCAGTTGATCGCGGTGCACACTGCGGCAGCATTATAATGGAGACTGCAAAAGCGGCAGGCGGCGGCGGTGGCGGCCGTTCAGACATGGCTCAGGCCGGCGGCAGAGATGTTGCGAAGATCGACGAGGCGCTAAAGAAGGCACTTGAAACGATAATAGCGCAAGTGAAGTAAGAGGCGCAGCAACATGGCAATCAGCTTTAACAAAGTAGAAAGGGTGGTAATTTCATGGGAAGCTGTATCTTCTGTAAAATAATTGACAGGCAGATACCATCCGCGATTGTATATGAGGAGGACAATGTGCTTGCATTTAATGACATTAACCCGGTTGCGCCTGTGCATGTTATTATAATTCCCAAGGCACATATCGCAAATGTGAATGACCTTACTTCTGAGAACGCCTATGTTGTTGGCAACATTCACCTTGCGGCAAAAAAGATTGCTGCAAAGCTGGGTATAGCCGACAAGGGGTACAGGCTTATCAACAACTGCGGGGCAGATGCGGGCCAGACGGTTTTCCACCTGCACTACCACCTGATAGGCGGAGTGTTACTTGGTGCAAAGATAATATAATACCGGATGGCT
>CAYGHY010000314.1:0-3404 GCA_964349435.1 uncultured Oscillospiraceae bacterium | reverse complement strand
CTGTACAACAATCCAAATCGTTTTAGTCTATTTTTTTTACATGCTGGGGTTGCACTTCTATCAAAGCTTTTGTACAAGATTTATTTAACATTCTTAGGGTCAATTTCATAGAATATATTAGTACTGCAGCGATATGTATAAATTTATCCTTTTAGAAATAACGCGTTGAAGCATTTGTGATATTTCTTAAAGGTGCATATATATAATTCTTCTTAAATAGTTTGTTTTTTTGCAAACTTTTTAAGAAGAATTTACCTTGAAAGCCCACCGTGTCGACCACGTAGGCTTGCTGCATAGCAGCGGTATGCAGATGAATTAATGTCTATTTCGCTGTAGTATTAGAAATTTTTAATCTCAGAACCGGGCAAATTCTCAAGAACAGGAGCGGTAAGATGCAGACACTATCGCAAGGCTCTAGGGGGCCTGACGTCAGGCTCGTTCAAAGTCTTTTAAACAGAATAGGCTATAACGCCGGTGCGGTAGATGGCGTGTTTGGCAGGCAAACATATTTGGCGGTGACGGCCTTTCAGCGAAACAACAGCCTTGCAGCCGATGGTGTTGTCGGTCCTGCCACCTGGAAGGTTCTTGACAGGCTGCTCATAGGATACGACACCTACGTAGTCCAAACAGGGGACACCCTGTACGGCATTGCGAGGGCATATTACACTTCAGTAAATGCCATTATCACAGCAAATCCGGGAATAGACCCGGAAAGACTGGTAATCGGCCAGAGGATTATTGTGCCCTACGGGATAGATGTAGTAACCCTTGATGTAGCCCCAACCTACGAGATAGTACAACGGCAGATACGTGGGCTTAAGGCGAGGTACCCATTCCTGGAAACAGGTTCCATCGGCAAAAGCGTACTGGGCAGTGAGCTTTACTACATAAGGCTTGGCAGAGGCGGCAACGAGGTCTCCTATAACGCCTCCCACCATGCCAATGAGTCAATAACAACACCTGTTTTGATGGAATTCGCAGAAAATTACTCAAAGGCTTACTCAATCGGCGGCAGTATTCTAGGCTACAACATCAGAGAAATGTTTAACCGAACGAGCATTTACCTGATCCCGCTGGTAAACCCCGATGGTGTGGATCTGGTCGCATATTGGCCCGACTACAGCGACCCTGCATTTATCAGAGCTGCACAACTCAACAAAACAGGACTTCCGCTTCCCAGTGCATGGAAAGCAAATATCAGAGGTGTGGATCTAAATTTGAATTACCCCGCAGAGTGGGAAAAAGAGAAACAGGAAGAAATAGAACTTGGGATCACCAGCCCGGGACCCAGGGATTTTGGCGGTGACGCACCGCTTTCCGAGCCGGAGTCCAAAGCCATGGCAGACTTCACAAAAGCGCATAATTTCAGAATTGTTATCGCATATCATACTCAGGGCGAAGTTATCTTCTGGCAGTTTATGAATTATGCCCCGCCCCGCGCGCTGAGCATTGCAAATCAGTTCGCTGCCATAAGCGGGTATGATGTCGAAGCCGGTACACTCGAAGCAGCATATGCGGGGTATAAGGACTGGTTTTTACAGGAGTACAGAAGACCCGGCTACACCATCGAAGCCGGCAAGGGCGTGAACCCGTTACCTTTAGGACAGCTGCCGGAAATTTACCGTGAAAATGAGGGTATATTGTTGCTGGGGGCTGTGGTATAAGGCTTTAATCTGTTGACTTCTGCATCATATTATTCATGTTCCTCTCAGGCAGCTCCTATAATTTTTATGACAATAATGAGCGTGGTCATATTCGGTATTCATGAAATCCGCTAAAAGTAATTGTTGATGAAGAGCTTTTTCCGGGTAAAGACCCGGGCAAGTATATCTTCGTTGCCTTTTGCATCGATCCTGCAGGTCAGCTTCAGTTCATCGAAAGAAGCGAATCCCGTTACCAGCTGCGACAATGCCTGTATGTCGCAAACAAGATCCGGGGCCTTTTGAGTCCTTTCAATCATCCGTGCTCCATTTTCCCAGGAGATATGGTAGCTTCCGGAGTTCTGAGGGAAAAATCCATCCTCGGCACCTATTATGATTTCTCCGGAGCCTTCGGGCAAAGCCATAAGTCCAATTGCTTTTTCCACATTAACGATACGGTTCATGCCGTATGTCACTATTTCCTGTTTTATGTCATAGGGCTCGTTGAATATGGTCAGGATATTCATAAAAGACGGGGCCTTCCACAGCATTCTCTCGATTTGTGCATTCAATCCTCCCACGAAGCTGAAAATACCTCCTAATGCCTCGCTGTCCAGCCATATCAGCTCGCTGACACGCATATCGTTCTTTCCGAACTCGGACTTTTCAGGGTGGAACTGGATGTAGCCCCTAGCCTCACGCTGTTTGTTGTACCAGATGTAAAGATATACATTATCTTTGTAGGGATCCTTTTCAAGAAACCTTTTCCACAGTCTGTCGGTCCGGATTATTGAAAGGTTCTTGTCCTTTATATACTCCTCATAGACAGAAACAATATCTGACGAATCCATATCTTTTGTATAAAGCTTAAGGTCACCAGTCTGAGCAATATGTCTGAAGGCTTGTGCCGGTACGCTGTAGTTAATATTCGTCATATTCAGTTCATAGCCGAACTTCCTGTAATATGAATGCGAAAACGGAAACAGGTATGAGAATACATAACCGTTTTCATACATCTCCTTCATAGAATATTCGAATATGCTTCTGATGTACTTCTTTTCCCTTTCTTCCGGAAGAGTGGCAACACCGCCGATACCGCCCATAGGTATACAGTGGCCGTTAAAACGCACCTGGAAAGGTATAAGTTCAAAGCAGGAGCACATTTTACCGCTGCCGTCGAAGGCTCCGTGGCCTGTTTGATAGTCATCCTGCGTTTCCTGACTGTTTGCCTCTGCAGCATTAAAATCCTTTTCTAACAAAAATGCTATAGACTGGATCTTATCTTTCAGTATTTTTTCTTCCGGTTTTATCGGCCTTATCTCCATGACACCGCCTCCTAATATAAAATGGGCTGCATAACAAATCATTATGCAGTATGCTACAGTATAATGCGGCAGCACGCCGCAGACTACTTACATTATACCACAGTACCAAAAGTGAATTTGCATTTTTGTAGTGTTTTATTGTTCCCATTTCTGTTAAGCAATCTGGTTCAGTGGTATAATAATGCAAATAACATTTGGAGGTGTGAATTATGCCGCATATTATTATTAAAATGCATAAAGGCAGAAGTAAAGAAATGATTAATGATATGGTTGAAAAGGTAGCAAGTGCAATCATGGAAAGTCTGAATGTAAAGGAAAGCTCAGTTTCTGTGGGAGTGGAGGAATTTGAGCCTGCTAGGTGGAAAGACGAGGTATACCAGCCCGATATCATCGAAAAAAACAATACGATATATAAAAAACCCGGTTACTAGGTGGGTGC
>CAYGHY010000313.1:0-3412 GCA_964349435.1 uncultured Oscillospiraceae bacterium | reverse complement strand
TTTCTTGATGAAGCAAGGTAATATGCTAACGTATTGCCATTTTCCTCTGTAAAAAAGCTATTGTGTTTTTGGTTCAAGGCTAGTATAATATCTATGTAATCCGTTACAGTTATTGAAGCATTCTTTTACAAGATATCTGTGTAAAAGCCAATATATATTTGTAAACGGTTACATTGGAGGACAAAATGTCAATGTCCGGGTCAATCATACAGGATGTTGCAAAAAAAGCAGGCGTTTCAGTTGCTACGGTATCGAGGGTACTGAACAAAAGCGGCTCAGTGGCACAAGGCACCCGCGATGCAGTATTGGAGGCTATTAAACAGCTGGATTACCGTCCAAACCTTCTGGGGCGCAATCTGAGGCGAACCGAGACCAGACTTGTACTGGCGTTGCTGCCCACCATTGCCAATCCTTTTTATTCACGGATTGTCAAAGGCATTGAGGACATAGCTCATAAGAACGGTTACAATGTCATGCTGTGCAATACCGATTCGGATGTCGGCAGGGAGCACGTCTATCTTGAGATGCTGAAGAACAGGCTCGCAGACGGCGTTATTTTTATGGCTCCCGAAATTGACAGCGAGGAACTGACTGCAATAGGCGGGGATTTTCCCGTAGTGCAGTGCTGCGAATATAAGGAAGGAGCACAGGTGTCCTTAACTTCCATCGACAACTTCTTAGCTGCAAAGAAGGCCACAAAACACTTGATTGCATTGGGCCATACAAAAATTGGCATGATTAGCTGCCGTAATAATTTTTTATCAACCATACGCCGGGAGCAAGGCTATAAAACTACTCTGGAAGAGACTGGAATTTCGTTTGACAATCAATATTTTGTTTGCGGAGATTATAGCTTTAAAAGCGGCTACCGAGCGGCTATCAGCCTGCTGGCACTGGGTGAAAGGCCTACAGCCATATTTGCCATTTCAGACATTATGGCTATAGGAGTGCTAAGAGCTGCCAGGGAAAAAGGTTTAAAGGTTCCGGAGGATCTTGCGGTCATTGGCTTTGACAATATCAGCTTTGCTTCTATGTGCAACCCGATGCTCACGACGGTTTCACAGCCTAAATATGATCTGGGGTGCACAGCCATGGATCTGTTGCTCAGGAAGATACATGGGGAACTGAAGGAGCCTGCGGAAATTGTACTTGAGAATGAACTGATCATTCGGGAGTCAACTGTAAAATCATATCGCAGCTAAGCTGCAAGCTAAGGTATGAAAATCGCTGCGATGAGCTTACAAGGACAATTATACCTTCAAAAGCTCATAAAAGTTTGTTTTTTAAGTAAGCTTTTGAAGGATAATTATATAAAGCGGACAAGGAGAGATTGAACAGGGATACTTGCTATATACAATGAAAAAAAACAGGGGAAAATATGAAAATTATATAAATCAGAGGAGGTATATTCATGAATAAAGCGAAAAAAATACTAAAGGCAGCGATTATCGGCTGCGGAGGCATCGGTTTTGGTAAGCATATGCCCAGCCTGGCAAAGATACCCGAGGTTCAGATGGTAGCTTTCTGTGACACTGTAGTTGAACGGGCGCAGAAGGCTGCAAAGCAATTTGGTATTAAAGGTGCGAAGGTCTACTCAGACTACAGGGAACTGCTAAAGGACGATTCCATTGACGTGGTGCATGTATGTACGCCCAATAAATCCCATGCCGATATTTCAGTTGCAGCACTGGAGGGCGGGAAGCATGTCATGTGCGAGAAACCCATGGCAAAGACCTCGGCGGATGCGCTAAGAATGACAGAGGCTGCAAAGCGGACCGGAAAGAAGCTGACGATAGGCTATCAAAACCGGTTCAGGAATGATTCGCAATATCTTAAGAAGCTTTGCATCAAAGGTGAGCTTGGAGAGATTTATTATGCAAAAGCTCACGCAATTAGGAGAAGAGCAGTGCCAACCTGGGGTGTGTTTCTTAACGAAGAGGAGCAGGGCGGCGGGCCTCTGATCGACATTGGCACCCACGCACTGGATCTGACACTCTGGATGATGGACAATTACAAGCCCCGCAGTGTTATGGGGAGTGTGTACCGCAAACTGGCCGGCAGGAAGGATGCGGCAAATGCGTGGGGTTCATGGGATCCTGAAAAATACACGGTGGAAGACTCCGCTTTCGGTTTTATTACAATGGAAGACGGGGCGACCATCATGCTGGAATCCAGCTGGGCTCTGAACAGCCTGCAGACCGGTGAGGCCAGAACGACACTTTGCGGTACCGAGGCAGGTGCCGACATGCAGGAAGGTCTTCGTATAAATGGCGAGAAATATGGCAGATTGTATGTCACCAAGCCAGGCCTTGACTCGGCTGGAGTGGATTTTTACGATGGAACACCGGAAGATCCCGCCTTTAGTGAAGCAAAACATTGGATTGACAGTATACTAAACGACAGTGAAGTATTGGTCAAGCCGGATCAGGCGTTTGTTGTGACACAGATACTTGAGGCTATCTATGCATCTGCTAAAGAGGGCAAACCTGTATATTTTAATAATGATGGGAGCGCTGTAAAATGAAAACAAAATTACCTGTAGCATTGCAGTTGTATTCTGTAAGGGATGAGATGGAGAAGGATTTTATAGGAACGCTGAAAAAGGTTGCTGATATCGGCTATAAGGGTGTTGAATTTGCAGGGTTTGGGGATCTTCCGGCTGCCCGGCTAAAAGAAGTTTTAGAGAGCCTTGGCCTTGTGCCCGTGGGCAGCCATACAAGTGTCGAGCTGCTATTGGGAGATTTGGGGGGAGTGATTGATTACAATCTGACACTCGGGAATAAGTATATCGTCTGCCCCTTTAACACATATCAATCCAAAGAAGCTATTGTCAAAGCTTCCCAGCTTTATAACGAAATTGGCGAAAAAATTTGCGCGGGAGGATTGGAATTTTTATATCACAACCATGACTTTGAGTTTAAAAAGTATGACGGAGAATATGGAATTGATATCATTTTCAATGGCGTCAAGCCCGAAAACATGGCGGCGGAGATTGACTCAGGCTGGGTTTTCTATGCGGGGGTTGATCCGGCGGCTTATGTGAGGAGCTATACCGGCAGATGTCCTCTGGTTCATATTAAGGATTTTAAATCAACAGAGGGCAGAAGCTTCACTGAGATCGGGAATGGCATTGTGGATATCGAAGCCATTGCTGCGGCGGCTGTTGAAGCCGGTACGAAGTGGTTGATCGCTGAACAGGATGAAAGCAGCATACCGCAACTTGAGAGTGTACGCATCAGCTTTGAAAACCTGAAGAAAATGGGTCTGGCTTGATGAGGCATACCGGGAAGCGCATTGTGATAAGGGAGTAGCATGAAGGGAGCAGCATGAAGGGAGCAGCATGAAGGAGTATCACGAAGGGAGCAGCACGAAGGGAGTAGCATGCCGGAATCTAGCGGCGGGGATATTATAT
>CAYGHY010000312.1:0-3417 GCA_964349435.1 uncultured Oscillospiraceae bacterium | reverse complement strand
CTCTTGCCATCCTCGGAGAGTCCTGCTTTTTTGAGAGTCTCAATTATATCCTTCTCAGTGGCGCCATCGAATACCGGAGTTGCAATTTTCCAGCCCAGTGCCTTGGCGGCGTAGCCTAAATGAACCTCAAGCACCTGGCCGATGTTCATACGTGAAGGAACTCCCAGAGGGTTGAGTACGATTTCTAGTGGAGTACCGTCAGGAAGGAAGGGCATATCCTCTTCAGGAAGTATTCTTGAGATAACACCCTTATTGCCGTGTCTTCCAGCCATCTTGTCTCCAACGGATATCTTCCTCTTTTGTGCGATATAGCATCTTACCAGTTGATTGACCCCCGGCGGCAGTTCGTCGCCATTCTCTCTGGTAAACACCTTGACATCAACTATTATACCGGACTCACCATGGGGAACTCTCAGAGAAGTATCTCTTACTTCTCTTGCTTTTTCACCGAAAATGGCTCTCAATAGCCTTTCTTCCGCTGTCAGCTCCGTTTCTCCTTTTGGAGTCACCTTGCCAACAAGAATGTCCCCGGCTCTGACCTCTGCACCAATTCTGATAATACCTCTATCGTCAAGATCCTTTAACGACTCTTCACTGACATTAGGTATATCCCGGGTGATCTCTTCAGGCCCCAATTTGGTGTCTCTGGCTTCGGCCTCATATTCTTCAATATGGATCGATGTGAATATGTCATCCTTAACAAGCTTTTCGCTTATCAGAATAGCATCCTCGTAGTTATATCCTTCCCAGGCCATGAATCCAATAAGTATATTCTTTCCAAGTGCAATTTCACCTGTGTCCGTGGAGGGTCCATCTGCAACGACGTCGTCCTTTTCAACCTCTTCGCCCTTTCTTACGATAGGCCTCTGGTTGGTACAGGTACCCTGGTTCGAACGAATATATTTTAAAAGCTTGTAAACATCTTTTTTCCCATTCCTTGTACGGATCACAATTTCGTTTGCAGCCACCCTCTCAACTGTCCCTGGGTTGCGTGCAAGCAGTGCGGTGCCTGAGTCCTTCGCAGCTTTATATTCAATACCGGTGCCGATTATAGGTGACTCCGGTTTAATAAGCGGCACTGCC
This sequence comes from uncultured Oscillospiraceae bacterium, assembly GCA_964349435.1. Lineage (GTDB taxonomy): Bacteria > Bacillota > Clostridia > Acetivibrionales > DTU013 > CAYGHY01. The sequence goes on along the minus strand of CAYGHY010000312.1, from coordinate 2,334 downwards.
TGGCGCTGCATGTTAGAGCCCATAAGCGCACGGTTTGCGTCATCATTCTCAAGAAATGGGATCATGGCAGTTGCCACGGATACAAGCTGTTTCGGCGATACATCCATGAAATCGACAAGGCTGCTCTCTACCTCAAGAATATCATCTATAAACCTGCAAAGCACTTTTTTGTCTACGAACTTGCCATTCTCATCAAGCTTTTCATTTGCCTGTGCAATAATATATTTATCTTCCTCATCCGCTGTGAGGTACATAATCTCTTTTGATACCACTCCTCGTTTCTTGTCTATCTTTCTATACGGCGCCTCTATGAAACCATACTCATTAATCTTTGCATAGGTGCTCAATGAACCTATCAGACCAATATTCGGACCTTCTGGCGTCTCTATGGGACACATGCGTCCATAATGCGAATAATGCACGTCTCGGACTTCAAAACCTGCTCTATCCCTGCTGAGACCCCCAGGCCCCAATGCGCTGAGTCTTCTCTTGTGAGTCAGCTCTGCCAGTGGATTGGTCTGATCCATAAACTGTGACAGCTGACTGCTTCCGAAGAATTCCTTTATTGCTGCTGCAACAGGTCTTATATTTATTAGCGCCTGAGGTGTTACGATGTCAATGTCCTGAATGGTCATTCTTTCCCTGACCACTCTTTCCATTCTCGCAAGACCGATTCTGAACTGGTTCTGCAGAAGCTCGCCGACACAGCGCAGCCTCCGGTTGCCCAAATGGTCAATATCGTCGTGGTTTCCCACATTATAGTTCAGATGCACAAGGTAACTTATTGATGAAATAATGTCATCCACAGTTATGTATTTGGGCACTAGGGTATCAGAATGCTCCTTCAGTGCTTTCTTCAGATCGTCCTCAGAGGGGTTCTCCTCCATTAGCTTCTTTAGAACCTCATACCTGACTCTCTCGGTGATGCCGGTTTCAGATATGTCAAAATTTACAAATGACTTCAAGTCGACAGTGGCATTGCCAAGCACTCTGATTTTTTTACCCTCGATGTTAAGGTAAACAGAATTAATGCCGGCATCCTGTATTTCTTCTGATTTTTCCCTACCGATGATTTCATCCTCACCCACGAGAATCTCTCCGGTGAGCGGATTAATTATTTTTTCAGCAGACCTGAAGCCGCTAATTCTTGAAGCAATAGAAAGCTTCTTGTTGAACTTAAACCTTCCAAATTTCGCAAGGTCGTATCTCTTAGGGTCGAGAAACAGGCTGTTCAAGAGTGTTGTAGCGCTTTCCACCGTTGGGGGTTCACCCGGTCTAAGCCTCTTATAGATTTCAACCAAACCTTCTTCTTTGGTCTTGGCATTGTCCTTCTGAATAGTTGAAAGAATTCTTTCATCATCGCCAAGCAATCCCATGACAGCAAGATCAGTACCATAGCCAAGTGCGCGAAGCAGTACGGTTACGGGCAATTTCCTTGTTCTGTCAATCCTTACCGACATAACATCGTTTGAATCTGTTTCATATTCAAGCCAGGCGCCGCGATTTGGTATTACCGTTGCTGAATAAAGCTTCTTGCCTGTCTTATCTAGTTTTGTTGAAAAGTAAATACCGGGCGATCTCACCAACTGGCTGACAATAACCCTCTCAGCGCCATTTATGACAAAAGTGCCGTTATTGGTCATCAGCGGAAAATCTCCCATAAAGATTTCCTGCTCCTTAACTTCGCCGGTTTCTTTGTTGATAAGGCGCACTTTAACCTTGAGAGGAGCCGAATATGTAGTGTCTCTTTCTTTGCATTCCTCAACACTATACTTTGGGTTGTCATCTTCGAGCTTGTAGTCCGGGAATTCCAGTATCAAGTTCCCCGTATAGTCCATAATCGGTGTAACGTCCCTGAATACTTCGCGAAGTCCTTCTTCCAGAAACCATCTGTACGAGCTCTTCTGAACTTCGATAAGATTGGGCATATCCAGAACTTCATCAATCTTGGAATAACTCATCCTTGTATTCCGACCCATTTGAACGGGATGTACCATCAATAATCACCTCATAAATTATGACTTGTCACATATCGAACGGCTTTACATGAAAGGCTTGCATCCATGCAAACCAACCGGATCACCGGCAGTTTCAGTCTGACACACCGGTGTATATTTAAAGCTTTTAGTAGTATAATTAAAAGCTTTTGGGGCTAAACCATGCATGCAAATTTTAATTCCTTAAAATTGCCTCACTTAATAATTGTTAACAATTCTTGTCTTATTTATTCTCCTGTGCTATAATCAATTGTAGGACATTTCCGATAAATAACTATTGTTTCGGATTATAACGCAGTTTATAATGTTAGCATACACATGTCATCTTGTCAATGTG
>CAYGHY010000311.1:0-3423 GCA_964349435.1 uncultured Oscillospiraceae bacterium | reverse complement strand
GTTGTAGAGAATGATCCCTACCAGCATTTGCGATCGATTCATAACTGCATTCATTTCTATGATCACAGCAGGCCTTGGATTACGCACTGCAGCATCCAGCGTGTGGATGTTTATAAAACCGGAGAGCTTGTCAATGATTGGCGTGAAACATACAGAAAACCGGTAGTGATTGATGAATGTGCTTATGAAGGTGACATCAATCACGGATGGGGCAACATTCCTGGAGAGGAGTTAACCCGCCGATTCTGGGAAGGCACAGTCCGGGGGGGTTATGTAGGGCATGGCGAAACTTATGTACATCCTGATGAAATTCTTTGGTGGTCAAAGGGTGGCAAGCTCTATGGGTCAAGTCCGGCTCGAATTGCATTTCTCAGAAAAATAGCTGAAGAGGGTCCAAGGCAGGGGTTCAGCCCAATTCCCCGGTTGTCTCCCTTTGATTGGGATATTCCTTGCGGGGGAGCAATAGGCGAATACTATCTCTTCTATTTTGGATTCTTTCAGCCATCCTTCCGTATTTTCCACATGCCAATGGGCTTGAAGCTGAAGGTTGATATCATAGATACCTGGGGCATGACAATAGAGGAATTGCCCGGTGTTTATGAGGGAGAATTCAGGATCAAGCTGCCTGGAAAGCTTTACATGGCTGTCAGAATGAGAGTATTATGAGGAGAGAAGCTTTTATTCAGCGAAGCAGAACAAGGTTACTTGAGGAGATGGGACAATGAAGCCGACAGTAAAGGATATCGCAAAGGCTGCGAATGTATCGCCGGCAACCGTATCCAATGCGCTTAACAATAGAAAAGGTGTTAGTGACAATATTAAACGGTTGGTTTTTAAGGTTGCAAAGGATATGGGGTACACAAGAGAAGTATCTGTGAGAAATACGATAAGATTTGTCATTTACAAGCGGCATGGCCTTGTTGTATCAGACACTCCATTCTTTTCTTCACTTGTAGAGGGAATCGGAAAGCAGTGCAGGGCTTTGGGCTATGAACTATTGGTGTCTCATGTCAATATCAATGATATGGATTACAAAGAAACTGTGAACAGCATTAACAGTGACAATTCTTCAGGCATTATTCTTTTAGCTACTGAGATGACGGAAGAGGATCTTGAGTTGTTTCAGACCTTTATGGGACCTGTTGTTTTGCTGGACAGCTGTTTCAGGAGTAATGCACATGACTCAGTTTTAATTAATAATATAGATGCGGCTTACAAGGCAACAGCATTTTTAGCAGAGAACGGCCATAGTGATATTGGATATCTTTGCAGTTCATATCGCATTAATAACTTTGATTTTCGGAGGAAGGGATATCTGGAAGCCATGAAGCATCATAATTTTGTGGTTGAAGAGAGATATCAGATAAGTTTGGAGCCTACTGTCGAGGGCTCATACAAGGATATGAAAAGGCTGCTCGAAGCTGTTGACACAGTGCTTCCTACCGCTTTTTTTGCAGACAATGATATTATCGCCTGCGGAGCTATGAAGGCACTTTTGGAAAAAGGATTTAAAATACCGGAGGATATCTCCCTGGTAGGATTTGATGATATGCCATTGTGTGAGATGACAAACCCCCGCTTGACAACAATCAAGGTATTTAAACAGGAAATGGGAAGCATCGCAGTGAAAAGGCTGGTTGAGAAAATCGGCGGAATGGATGACATTGTACAAAAAATAGAATTGGGAACGAAGCTAATAATTAGAGATAGCCACAAATGTGTGGGGTTAAGTATGCTTTAACATAATATCCATGTGGAAAGACAAAAGAGGTGAAGACCATGGAGCAGTATATTTTATCTATTGATCAGAGTACCTCGGCAACAAAAGCGATTATTTTCAATGCGGCAGGCAAATTGATACATAGATACAATGTTGATCATCGGCAGTTCTATCCGCAGCCGGGATGGGTTGAGCATGATGCTGAGGAAATATACTCAAATGTGCTTAAGGCTGTCGATGGCGTGATTAGGAAGAGTGGCTTGAGTCAGGAGCAGATAAGAATTCTGTCAATTACAAACCAGAGAGAAACAGTTGTAGTTTGGGACAAAAATACAGGCAAGCCTGTTTATAATGCTATAGTGTGGCAATGCCAAAGGGCAGGGGAAATATGTAAGGCTATTGCACAAGAGGGTTTTGCGGATGCGATAAAGGAAAAAACCGGGCTTATTCTGTCGCCCTATTTTTCTGCTGCAAAGATAAAATGGATTCTGGATAATGTTGAGGGCGCCAGACGGAAAGCTGAGAACGGAGAGCTGCTGCTGGGTACAATGGATTGCTGGCTGATATGGCGGCTTACCGGACATAAGCTGCATGCTACCGACTATTCCAATGCCAGCCGTACGCAATTGTTCAATCTTAAAGAATTGGACTGGGATGAAGAGCTTATTCAAATGTTCAACATCCCTGCATCCATGCTTCCAAAGATTGTGTACTCAGATGAGATTTTCGGTTATACCGCAAAGGAACAGGGCTTCGACTGGGAAATCCCGATTTCGGGTGTTTTGGGTGATTCCCATGCTGCACTTTTCAGTCAGAATTGTTTTAAGCAGGGCATGGCAAAAACTACCTATGGCACTGGTTCATCCATTATGATGAATATAGGGAATACGCCGCTGCTTTCTCAAAAAGGTCTGGTTACCTCTGTAGCATGGGGGATGCGCGGGAATGTGGACTTTGTATTTGAAGGGAATATCAATTGCACAGGTGCTACAATTAAATGGCTTGTGGATGATCTCGAGCTGATTTCCAGCTCCAGTGAGGCAGAGGGACTCTCATTATCTGTGGACAGCAATGAAGGCGTGTATATTGTACCTGCCTTTGTAGGACTTAGTGCTCCTTATTGGGATAGTGATGCTAAAGCTGCTATTACCGGCATTACACTCGGGACGAAAAAGGCTCATATTGTCAGAGCGGCGGAAGAGTCTATTGTTTATCAGATTAGGGATGTAATTGAGCTTATGGAGGAGGAATCAGGCACAAAGCTGCAGGAGCTTCGAGTTGATGGCGGACCGACTCGGGATCGCTTCCTGATGCAGTTTCAGGCAGATATGCTGGATACCGTAGTAGTCTGCGCTGGAATTGAAGAGCTTTCGGCGCTTGGCTCCTGCCTAATGGCGGGACTTGCAGCAGGCATATGGGAGAATAAGGAGGCTTTAGCTTCGTTGAGAGAGCCGGGAAAGGCATATGCTCCGGATATGAAGGAGTGTAACAGAATAAAGCTATATGCAGGATGGAAGGAAGCTGTTAGGCGAACGTTATCTCGGTATTAAAGGAACTTTACAATTTATCCAGCATAATGTGTTAAACCATTTTTCGTAAGCGTTTTCCCCCTTAAGGGCAGGAGTGAGGATAGAAGGAATTATACAACTCCCGCCAATAGACATCACAAAGCAAAATAAGTGCAGGGTACGAAGGAAAGAATA
>CAYGHY010000310.1:0-3437 GCA_964349435.1 uncultured Oscillospiraceae bacterium | reverse complement strand
GGGATGAAGAAACCGTAAGGGGACTTGATCCTGATTTCGAAATAATGAAGGGGCTTGAAACCCGAGGGATTATTGTTACAAGCCGCTCAACTGATCCAAGATATGATTTGCATTGAAGTTCTGTTCCGCAATGACTTCATCAAGCTTAAGGGGCTTTACCGCGTGATCCAGCGCAACCGCTTCATCTTTCTGAACGATAACCTTTCGGAGCAAGTACAAACTCTGGTTTGCGCCCACGAGCTCGGGCATGACGCTCACCATCGGAAGCTTGCCGATGACAACCCGTTCCGTGAATATGTCCTCTACTCTATGAATACCCGACCAGAATATGAAGCAAATCTGTTTGCGGCCTCGCTGCTCCTACCGGATGATGAGGTTCATGAATACGCTCTTGAAGGACATGATGTCGTCCAGATAGCAGGTATGATGAACACAGACATCAATCTGATACTGATAAAGATGGCGGATATGAATTCCAGAGGCTATTCGTTCAACAATCCATATATACCGAGGTCGGATTTTTTGGGGACATAGCCGATTTCTCTCCAGCGCTGTCCGCGTAAGTGAAAATCGACCATCAATATTTGACATCATTCAAGCAGAGCAGTATAATAACTTTATCTTAAGCGGAAGGTGGTGAGAGGTATGAATATTTCTGCTTTTTGCAGCAACGGCAACGTATATGTGAATTGCGAATGTATTAAAGGCTACGCATTCAAAAATGCAGCGTTGTGGGTGAAGTCTGCCCTTTTACCCGTTATTTGCGCCAATTTGGGTCAGTTACGGGATAATTGCGTCCATTTTTGCCGTATTGAATGCCTCTTGCCACATATAAGTCCAGCCTGATTACACAGGCTTAATCATGTGTTGCACGCCCAGGTATTCAAACGGATGCTTGGGTATTTTTATGCCCAAATCTCTACTATTAAGGAGCACGAAACACATGGTTAAGTATATAAAGACAGCTCATATGGCTTGTCTTGAAAAGACAAACGGCGGGGTGTTCTATCTCCTGCCAGACATCATTATAAAAATATGCACGTTGATTCCTCTTATTTTCCTTTGGCGGGTTGTCATGTCATCGGGGGTATATGTAGGGATGAGTATGCAACAAATGCTCTCCTACACATACATCAACGCTTTGCTCTCCGATATGATGGTCGTAAAAACCGCCGCGTCCGGATGGCTCAGCGAAGGAGTTCTAATGAGGTTGTACGGTCGCCCGCTGTCGGTTTTGGGTCAGCTTATCTCGCAGACATTGGGAGGATGGCTGCCCATGTTAGCCTTATTCTCGCTGCCAATGGCTATTATATCCCCTCTCATTGGGGTAAGTCTTAGACCGGCGTCGTTATGGTTTTTAATCAGTTTATTACTATGCATTTCTCTCGGTTTTGCCATTGATGTTCTCTTTGCCTGCCTGTCGATAAAGCTGAGAAACATGAGCTGGTTGATAAGCCGCATAAGGGCGGCTATTGTTGCTCTGTTATCCGGGACAGTGATACCAATCAGTTTCTTACCACTTGGATTCGACGAAATAATGAAATATCAACCTTTTGCCTGCCTTGGCGGTGCACCGCTATCTATATTTGTGGGCGCGGCAGATCCCGCAAGCATATTGTGGTTACAAGTTATTTGGAATCTTATCCTGTGGACTGTCGCTCTGCTTGTATTCAATAAATCACAGGAGGGGATGGTTAGCTATGGGGGTTAAATCAGCTCTTAAACTTAAACGGCTCATAAGCCTATTTGCAATTTCGGCGAAAATGGATTTGGTGTGGCTGTTACGCGATACGAAATTCGCTTTAACAGCGATATTGGCTGACACCATATCCAATCTTTCCGTCGCATCAAGCGTCTACTTGATTGCTCTCCGCTTTGGAGGGATCGGCGGCATGAGCGTTGATGAGGTTCTGTTTATGATGGCTTATTCCACCATCACAACCGGCATATTCATTCTGTTCGGGTCGGGCAATAACATCCACATCAGCCGGATTATCGGACGCGGACAGCTCGAACATCTTTTTGTGCAGCCGCTTACATTGAAAACGCAGCTGATAACCAGCGGCTTTACACCGTTTACGGGAAGCGGAAACTTTATCATAGGGAGCATTTTGCTGATAATAGCAATTAATCGGTTGCACCTGCAGGTTACACTTTGGTGGATGACCTTGCTAATCATTTATATACTTGCGACCATGATAATCATCGTCGCTCGTGCCTACCTCGTATCAAGCGCCGCGTTTTATGCGCCGGTGGCTGCCGAGGAGATATCCAGCACGGCAATTGAAGGCACATGGCAGTTGAGTACATTCCCGTTATCGGGGATGCCAAGCTTCATTCAGATACCGCTGCTCACGATTTTGCCAGAGGGTCTTATGGCGTGGTTCCCCTCACTTTGCCTACTTGGTAAGCCACCTCTAAATCTTACAGAATTCTATCCTCTTGCGTATGCGCTGATAATAGCTCTCGCAACAAACTTTATTTTCAGGAAAGGACTGAATTATTATGTTAAAAAGGGTTCAAACAGATATGTGCCTTACGGATTTCGCCGTTAGAATAAGCAATGTAACTAAGACTTTTACGCAATGGCAGCGTGACAACACCGGGATGGGGCTTATAAGAAATCTTATAAAGCCAGAAAAACAAACAATTACCGCTCTTGACGATGTTTCGTTTGCTGTTCGGAAAGGCGAATTTGTTGCATATGCCGGGCCTGATGGCGCAGGTAAAAGCACTACTATGAAGCTGCTCGGAGGTATGCTGCAGCCGAATAGCGGCGATATATCGGTTTTGTCCCTTTCGCCGCAGAAACAGCGTACAATTCTGATGCAGCGGCTGGGAATTCTGTTCGGCAACCGAACAGAATTATGGTGGGATCATCCTGTAATCCAGAGCTTTGAGTGGAAAAAGGTAGTTTGGGGAATCTCTGATGAGATGTATAAAAAGAACCTTGCTACATTCATTGAGTTGCTGGACATAGGAGATTTGCTAAAAACCTTTGCCCGTGAGCTTAGCCTTGGTCAGCGGATGAGAGCTGATCTCGCCATGATGCTGTTACATAATCCGGAGATCATTCTGTTGGACGAACCGACGCTCGGACTTGACGTTGTGGCCAAGAGACAGATGATAGACTTCCTTAAAAGAATCAACAGGGATAACGATGTAACCATTATGGTGACAAGTCATGACATGGATGACCTTGAAGAAATGGCAGAGCGCATATTGATGATTTCCGCAGGGAAAATCGCTTTTGACGGGAGCTTCAATGATTTGCGTTCCATTACCGGAAATCTGACAAGAGTGGTTGTTACGATGGAGAAAGACTTTATCCCCAAAATTGAAACCGGCAATCTTCTTTCATCCGATAACGGTATTTTTGAATATGATGTAGACCTTGCTAAAATGCCAGTAAGAAATTTGTTGAGCCAATTGTCCAC
>CAYGHY010000309.1:0-3451 GCA_964349435.1 uncultured Oscillospiraceae bacterium | reverse complement strand
GCATGACTAAAAACTACCAATTCCCTGAAGAATTTCCTGTCCCGTAACAGCAATGCAAAGTGCGAGTCTCTGTGGGCTAGGTTCAAAGAAGAACTTCTATATGGCAGGTATGACACAGTAAAAATGTCCATGGATGATGTTAAAAGCTTGGTATGGCGGTATTTTATGAGCTACTGGAATAATCGCCGCGTATGCTCGGTAAATGGTGGGCTTCCGCCAATGGTCAAAAGAAAGAGGTATCATGAAGGATTAAAGGCAATAGCAGCATAGGAAGTCGCAGCGGGCCGCCGTACTGGTATATAATGGTACTCGCTACGCTTCGTACCATTATATACCAGTACGGCATCGTAGTTTTCACTTTGGGAAGAAGGGAGGTTATAAAAAATAGAAATCATAACCGTGAAAATTCGAGAAAAGTGTGTCAAGTAATATTGACAAAATCAGAGCGTGATGTCATGAATATGGCGAGAATTTATATAATATTAGTTAGTACGAGGTGGCATATGGTTGAAAATAACAAATGGGTTGGCGAAATTCTGAGAGACCGAAATATTGCATTGATTGGATTTGCAGATTTGATCGAATTTGATTTAGATAAACGTTTTGCGTTAAATTATGGCATTTCTATCGCTATCGCTCTAAACTACGCGATAGTTGCCAAAATACCTGATGGGCCTTCTATGGAGTATTATAATGAGTATAGAGAAGTGAGTGAACGGTTAAAAGAGGCAAGTGATTTTCTCGTTGAAAAAATTCAGGAATGTGGATTCACCGCGATATCTATTTCTCGTCAAAAACAGAATGAAAATTTCAGGACGCCATTCCCATTAAAAAGTCTTGCAACGAGATCAGGACTCGGGTGGATTGGAAGATCAGCGGCATTGATTACTAAACAATATGGAAATGCAATACGGCTAGGCGGCGTATTGACAAATATGCCGTTTAAGACAGGAGTGCCGATTAATTCATCTTTTTGCGGAGATTGCATGGAATGTGTTAGAAACTGTCCAGGAAACGCAATCAAAGGTGAAATTTGGAGATTACATACAGATAGAGATGAATTGCTAAATGTGTATGAATGTAAAAAAACTGTAATTGAAAGAGGTAAAATTTTTAATATTACAGAAGGAAGTTGTGGTGTTTGTTTAGCAGTTTGTCCATGGACAAAAAAGTATTTCGAAGCTTAATAGCAAACAAAACCGTAGAGGCGGAGAATTGGTTCGGCGAACTGGCTGAAGAACGGGAGGCGACAAGATGAAATATCCAAGACTTTTACGAAAAGGTGATACCATCGGTATCTGCGCCCCGTCCAGCGGGGCTTCGGGAGAAGTGTTGTCAGCACGCTTAGACAACGCTATCACGAATATTAAGGCTCTGGGTTATAATGTTATTGAGACCGCTTCAGTTCGCAATGACATTAAATGCGTCAGCGCTGACAGCGCGACCCGCGCGGTGGAATTTATGAGCTTGTATGAAAATCACGATGTGGCGGCTATTCTGCCACCTTGGGGCGGCGAATTTCTGATGGATATTCTCCCGCTTTTGGATTTTGAGAAGTTGGCTTCTCTGCATGCAAAATGGGTGTGCGGCTACTCGGATGTTACCACATTGACCTTTCCGCTGACACTCATCGGTAATATTGCCACAGTGCACGGTTCCAACCTAATGAACATGGGATTTGTCCGTATTCATGACGCCGATTTACAGGCTTTTTATGTTATGTCCAACCTTAAGACAGAACAGAGAAGCTGGGACACATGGGGTGGGTATACAAGCTGGGATGATTTCACCCAAGATGTATATAAACTTGATAACCCATCTTCGTGGAAGTCGCTACAGGAAGATACCCATGTTTCTTTCGGTGGGCGGATGATTGGAGGGTGTATGGATACCCTTTGCAAATTGCTCGGAACTCGTTTCGCTCCGATTGAAATATTTTTGAATAAGTACAAGCATGACGGCTTTATTTGGACGCTGGAGAGCTGTGAGATGAGCGCGCCGGATATTTATCGGACGTTTTGGCAGATGCGAGAGGGCGGATGGTTTAAATATTGCAACGGAATAATTATTGGTCGCCCGGATGGATATAAGGACAAGCGTGACTTCACATTGATTGATGCTTTAAAACAAGGGCTTGGAGATTTGAATGTACCGATTCTCTATGATGCGGATATTGGGCATGTTCCGCCGCAGATGCAGATTGTCAATGGCTCGATTAGCAAAGTGGAGTTTACCGACGGCAAGGCGACCGTCTGGCAGAGCATTAAGGAATAGGAGGGTGACTAAATATTGCGGATTGAACAGGAAATGATGAACTTGATTTTGGGTGTAGCCAAAGCTGATGAGCGTATTCGGGCGGCATTGCTGGTCGGTTCGCGGGCGAATCCCACCGTACCAAAGGATAGTTACCAGGATTACGACATCGCCTATTTTGTAACTGATATACAGCCTTTTTACAACAACCCTGCATGGGTTGAAGAAAAATTCGGTAAGCCGCTCATCATGCAAATGCCAGAGGCTATGCGCTGGCCGGGCGGCGGCGGGCGTTTCAACTATATGATGGTATACCCGGATGGCAACCGCCTTGACTTGAGCTTTGAGATGTATATCTCCAATTACATAGATGACGGAGAACCAGCGATTGTATTATTGGACAAAGACAACGGCAATGGACTGATTCCCCATCTTCTGCCGCCGAGTGACGCAATATGGCATATCAAGCCGCCCTCGCCACTCTTCTTTTACTCGTGCTGCAATAACTTCTGGTGGTGCCTCAACAACGTAGCAAAAGGTATCGCACGGGATGAACTTCCATATATAATGCATATGCTGAACGAGGTGGTTCGCGCCGAACTACATTATATGATAGAATGGTACATCGGCACACAACATGACTTCAACCTTTCCACCGGTAAGAACGGCAAGTATTTCAAGCAATATCTAGCACCGGAGCTGTACTTGCAATACGCCGCCACCTATTCCGGCAGCGATTATGCCGACATTTGGGCAGCAGTTGATGTGATGTGCGATTTGTTCCACACGCTGGCATTGGCGGTAGCGGCGCATTTTGACTTCACTTACCGGCAGGAGGAAGAAGCCGGAATGCGGGAGTATTTGAGGATGGTGAAAGCAAATGAACATTGAAATTTTGCCCTTCGATTGGGATGAAAACAATGCAAAGCAAAACAAACCTTACAAATATTCTCTGTTCAAAACTGATTTGAACATCCCCGGCTTAATGATGGGTAAATCCCCCTGTGGTTGTTATGCAATTACAGTCAACCCTAAAGCGGACGATTTCGCCGACAGGCTGTTTGACTTCATCACATATGAAAAGTCACATAATCGGCGTGTTTTGATATATTCGCCGGATTTTGATGTCCAGCCGATTTTGAAGAACCCCTCTCCCTGTTTATAAAGAAACGCCGTTTCCGACAGATTCATTTCCATG
>CAYGHY010000308.1:0-3473 GCA_964349435.1 uncultured Oscillospiraceae bacterium | reverse complement strand
GCTTTTCTCACAGTACCGTATCACCGGCAAAATAACTGATGCAGTCAGCGGTGAAGCCTTGGCAGGTGCACATATTGTTATTAAAAACACTTATCTCGGCACATATAGTCAATCTGACGGCACCTATTTTCTACATGGACTCAAAGGAGGTAAGCACATTCTTGTTTATTCCTTTTTAGGCTATGAAAGCAATACCCTCGAAGTCCATTTGCAGGCTGATCTGGAAATGAATGTTAAGCTCAGCAGGAAAGCCATTCTTGAAGAGGAGGTCGTTGTCAGCGCCTTGCGTGCAGATTTTAAAACACCTGCTACTGTTTATGATATGCACAAAGCTGATATCAGAAAGCTGAATATTGTTCAGGATCTTCCTTTTATTCTCGAACAAAGTCCTTCAATGGTCGTCAGTTCCGATGCCGGCACAGGCGTAGGATATACGAGCTTACGTATCCGTGGTACCGACATGAGCAGAATTAACTTCACCCTTAACGGTATCCCCATCAATGATGCCGAATCGCATGGCGTTTGGTTTGTCAATATGCCTGACTTTGCATCATCACTCGGGCAGATACAAATACAAAGAGGTGTGGGCACTTCCACCAACGGTGCACCCGCTTTCGGAGGTAGTGTGAATATGGTTAGCAAAAGCATTGAAGAAAAAGCTTATGCCGAACTAAATAGTGCTGTCGGCTCTTTTGGAACATTAAAAAACAGCCTCATGGCAGGAACTGGTTTAATAAACGATAAATTTGCTTTTGATGTAAGGTTGTCAAAAATCGAATCTGACGGCTATATTGACCGTGCTTTCTCTGATCTTAAGTCCCTCAGCCTGTCAGGCATTTATCACGGAAAAAAAAGTCTGCTGAAAGTAAACCTTATTACAGGAATACAGAAAACATATCAGGCATGGAACGGAGTGCCAAAAGCAAGGCTGCAGAGCGACTCTCTTGACATGAAACGCTATTTAGATCATTGGCTTTATACAAACAGTGAGTACGAAGAGATGCGCCTGTCGGATTCCCGGACATACAACAAATATACTTACGAAAACGAAACCGACAATTATCAGCAAGATCATTATCAACTGCTTTACAGCACATGGCTGACACCGAAAATCTTTCTTAACTCTGCCCTGCACTACACACGTGGCAGAGGCTATTACGAGCAGTTTAAAAATAACGAAAGACTAAACAAGTACGGGCTGAGTGATATTATCATTGTCAAAGATACCCTGAAAAGAACAGATATTATCCGTCAAAAATGGCTTGACAATCATTTTTACGGAATGACTTTCTCACTTCATTACAACATTAATAAAATCAACATCATCTTTGGCGGGGCAGCTAATCAATATATCGGAGACCATTACGGAGATATTATATGGGCAAAATATCATGGCGACTGGAGCAAGGATGAGAAGGAATGGTACAGAAACAGAGGTGTGAAAGATGATGTAAACAGCTTTGTCAAACTTACTTATGACTTGGGGAAGAAAACATCCCTCTATACTGATTTGCAGCTTCGCTGGATACAATACAACATCAGCGGCAATCATGATGATCTCCGAGATTTGTCGCTCAATAAGACCTATACATTCTTTAATCCCAAGACAGGAATATTTCATGAATTCAACAACATGAACCAGGCATATCTGGCTTTAGCCATATCCAACAAGGAACCGTCAAGAAGCACTTTCAGAGATGCAACAGCCAATGAAAACCCGCAAGCCGAAAGGCTTTATGATGTTGAAGCAGCATATACATATTCCGGCAGCAAACAGCACCTCAACGTCAACTTTTACTATATGTATTACAAAGACCAGCTTGTACCTACAGGCAAGATCAATGATGTTGGTGCAGCCATACTAACAAACGTGCCGCAAAGCTATCGTGCCGGTATAGAAATGTCGTTAAAATGGAAAATACACCAAAAGCTGGAATGGACAACCAATATTGCTATGTCGTCAAATAAGGTATTAAATTTTACCGAATACGTTGACGACTGGGATAATGGAGGGCAGCGCGAAAATTATCTGGGCACCACCGACCTTGCCTTCTCACCCTCCGTAGTGGCGGGCAGTAATTTAAGCTATCAGGCTTTCACGGATTTAAGAGCCTCTTTGTTGACAAAGTATGTAAGCAAGCAGTATGTTGACAACACTTCCAATGAAGAAAATATGCTGGACGCTTACTTGGTCAACGATCTGCTTATTGCCTATACCATCAGGCGATTTTCATCTTTCACTCCCGAACTAGGACTGAAAATCAGCAACATCTTAAATGTACAATACGAAAGTTTCGCTTGGGTATATCGCTACTATTACGAAGGCAATTACTACAATATGGACGGCTACTTCCCGCAAGCGGGACGGCATTTTTTGCTGCAGATGAATGTTAGGTTTTAGATACTTATCCAGTTATCAACACCCCAGCGTAGCCACCATCACAGCTTTGATGGTATGCATTCTGTTCTCTGCCTGATCCATAACGATGGAGGCTTCACTTTCGAACACATCCTCGGTTACTTCCATACCATCAAGTCCGAATTTCTGATAAATCTCCTCTCCTACTTTGGTTTCGCGGTTATGAAATGCGGGCAGACAGTGCAGAAATTTCGCTTTGGTGTTTCCTGTTAGTTCCATCGCCTCCTTGTTAACCTGATAAGGTTTAAGCAGTTTGATTCTTTCTTCCCATACGGAATCAGCTTCTCCCATGGATACCCATACATCGGTATATACAAAGTCGCATCCCTTTAATCCTTCCTCCACATTGTCGGTTATCGTGATGCGTGCACCTGTTTGCAAAGCTATCTCCCTGCATGTATTAACAAGCTCAGGGTCAGGTTGACAGTTTTTTGGAGCAATGGCACGGTAATCCATACCAAGTTTGGCAGCAATGACAAGCAATGAATTAGCCACATTGTTTTTAGCATCACCCATAAAGCAGAATGCAATTTCGTGCAGTTTTTTGTCAGTATGCTCAAGCATGGTCATCACATCAGCCAATGATTGTGTAGGATGCCACTCCGTTGTCAGTCCATTCCATACCGGCACACCAGCATAAGCAGCAAGTTCTTCTACAATTGACTGTCCGAAGCCTCTGTATTCGATACCGTCATACATACGCCCAAGAACTCTTGCGGTATCTTTCATGCTCTCCTTGTGCCCGATCTGCGAACCGCTTGGCCCAAGATATGTTACCTGTGCTCCCTGATCAAAGGCTGCCACTTCAAAGGCGCAACGTGTGCGTGTGCTGGCTTTTTCAAAAATCAAAGCAATATTTTTCCCCATCATACGGGGCTGCTCTATTCCAGCATACTTTGCCTTTTTAAGATCAAATGATAGGTCAAGTAAAAATCTAATCTCCTGAGGAGTAAAATCCAACTCCTTCAAGAAGTGTCTGTTTCTAAGGTTAAAAGCCATAAATTTTTTTTTTAAATTAATAGTTTTGAAAGTTTAAAAGATAGAAGTCATAGAT
>CAYGHY010000307.1:0-3475 GCA_964349435.1 uncultured Oscillospiraceae bacterium | reverse complement strand
GCTGAACAACGTCTAAACCATTAAAACTACGATGTGGAACAATGAGTGAGAAATTGGCGAATCCCGCACCGCTTGGACTATTAGGCTTCGGCTTAACAACAGTGCTGCTGAATCTGCATAACGCTGGCTTCTTCCCGCTTGACACGATGATTCTGGCAATGGGCTTGGCTTACGGTGGACTTGCGCAGGTCATAGTTGGTATAATGGAGTTCAAAAAAGGCAACACCTTCGGCACCGTAGCGTTTACGTCTTATGGGCTTTTCTGGTGGTCTTTGGTACTGCTTCTTGTTTTGCCCAAAACAACTTTCTTCCCTGGGCTTAGCGCACCAACAAGCACCGCGATGGCAGCTTACTTTTTCATGTGGGGGCTGTTCACCTTCGCAATGTTCTTTGGCACCCTAAAGAAAAACCGAGCACTACAGTTCGTATTCGCTAGCTTAACTGTGCTGTTCTTCCTGCTGGTGGCACGAGAATTAACTGGAAACGCCCTAATCGCGACGATAACAGGCTACGAAGGCATCATCTGCGGCTTAAGCGCGGTCTACTTAGCTCTCGCGGAAGTCCTAAACGAAGCGCACGGAAAAACCGTACTGCCCATATGCCCCATAAAATAAAACACCTTTTCTTTTTTATTTTTTCTTAAACTTCTCGGCGAAACCAAAGTTTGGCTGTTGCAGTAATTGAGTTCTATAGTGCTCGGAAAAGACTATACCCCAGTACATAAAGCAGCAAACATGGAGGGAACGGAAAGTAGTTGCCAAGTTCTCTAAGCAAAGTTATGCCAATAGTTCAATGAGCCTGTAGCATAGAAGCGAGGTTGACATTGTGGGCTCTTGCCCGTTTTGCCGTGGAAGTTTGGGGTGAAACAGAAAACGAAACACAGAGAAACAGTCAAGATTTCGATTGTATCCAAAGTTAAGAAGATTAGTCGGTGCCTTTCATTTGATACTGTTTTAAATGCGTATGGCGTGTTCCCTGTTTTGATTCAATGCGCGGATGAATAGGCATTGTTTTCTATCATTTTCGGCAGAAGAAGCCCATAAAACTATAAAGAGAATCACCAGTAACAGTATTGCTGAGAAGGAAAAGCATACGCTAAATTTTACGTCAGGAGAAAGAAAAATGAAGAAAACACTGACGATGATAATAATTAGTCTGCTTTGTTTTTCGATGCTTTCGACTCTTACGCCTAGGGCGTTGGGTTGGCCTTCAGGGGTATTCGAGCTGGATTTATTTCCGGTGCATAAAGCCATGGCGTACGATGCTCTGGAAGGAACTGGATGGACTGGTTCAAATAGAACAGAGATTGCGGACTATGCCAACTACGAAGGTCACATAGTTGACTATTATCATAGAATAAATGATTCCCAGACCGAGTTTCATAGCTATCATACCAGTGAAGACATCGCTTCTGGTGCTTGCCAGTGCGAGCGCTTCCACCAAGGGTGGTACGGGGGCGCAGAAGATGGAGCGTATCAGTATATTCTGTGGGCGCGTTCGAACTATACTGCTGGCAATATGGATGACGCAAAAAAATGCTTAGGATATGCCATTCACTTTATTCAAGATAGCGTTTGTCCACCACATGTGTTTCCCTTCGGGGAACTTCCTCGCCTAGCTCATATGGAATTCGAAGCGTATACATATTTGAAATATGGCAAAGAAAATAACTTTTGGAACCAAGCTGTGATTAACGCCCCACCGATACCCATTGAAAGTGCAGTAGATCTGCGTCAAAAAGTCGTGGAAGCGGCAAATGACGTGAATAACACGCTTGGGTCCCTTCCAACAGGTTTTGGCTACGTTAGGCAGGACGGGCAACCGATAGGGGACCTTTCATGGGTAGTAGCTGATTGGAAGATGTCTGATCTTGATATTGGGTGGTGTATGAGGCAGGCGGCAAGTCTTGTAAAAGGCGCGGCAATGTATGTGATGTCAGGTTCAAGTGTAACGGATTATGATAAACAGCAAGAAATTTTGAATATCGTGAATACGTATAAAGGCGAGTTATCTTCTGAGCTGGTGCTCTCGATTATTCGTAAAGAGGGTGGGGAGGGTGCTTTTCATGTTGATGGATTGAATTATAACTCATTTTACGCTGAAGAGGATGGAACATGGGCTCAGCCATCTAATTTTGATGGCATCATGCAGGTCACAGCGGCTAGTGGGTGGCATGAGCGAAGCGGTTCCTACTCTAATGATTTGGAGGGATATACTCATTCGATAAGTGATGGCTGCAGTTATCTAAACGAGCTTTATGATGTTTACGGGAGTGAAGTTCAGGCTACATTACATTATAACACTGGACCTAATACCTTGTATATTTATCTGGGTCTAAATCAAGGCAATAGAGCTTATTTGGGGGATACTGCAGGTTATCTGAATGGTTTTATTCCATCTTTGTACAATACTGGAAATGTCCAACTATCTAGTATGTTACTTCAAGGTCAGGAAGTTCTCAACGAGTATCTTTACAATAAAGGCATTGCGATCGGACAGACTTTGTCCTATTACCACTCATATCAGGCACAACTAGATGAAGAATTAAATTCAATTGCACCTATGACTTGTGCTATTAATCTTAGGCAAGATGGCGTCGAAATAGGTGAGGTTGATGTTTGGGAGTTTTTCGATATTTATGTTGGAGGCTCCACAAGTGACAGCTCCATTGAAGCAGTTCGCTTTTCCAGCGACGAGGTGCAAGACGGCGTACCAACTGGTGCGTGGACAACATGGTATAGTTGGGGTGCTTCTTCAGGTGACTGGGATTCCGCCGCCAAAATTAAACGATGGGCATTCGCTACAAGTGGAGCTAAAGAAGTCTGGGCAGAAGTAAAGAATGTTGCAGATCAGACTGCTAAATGCTCAGCTAACATTAATGCAATTGCACCTAATGTATGGATAGTTGACGATAATGGACCCGCAGACTTCAACAAAATACAAGACGCCGTAAACGCAGCCAGCCCCAAGGATACAATCATCGTCAAAGCGGGGACTTACACCGAGAATATTAAAGTGTATAGCGATCACTTGACCATTAAGTCAGAGAGCGGAGCCGAGGTAACAATTATTGAGGCAGCGAATCCAAATGATAATGTTTTTTCAATACGCGTTGTTGATAATGTGAATATTGATGGGTTCACTGTGAGCGCATCTGACAATACCGCATACCCACAAAACGGAATACAGCTTTACTTCGCACATAATTGCAATATTTCTAACAACATCATAATATGCGATTCTGTTGGAATCTGGTTCGATTATTGCTCGGGTAACACTCTATACAACAACACGATCACTTTGAATAGCGGTTATGGGCTTTTCCTTAACATGTCTCCCAACAATATTCTCAGAGAGAATACAATCTCTGGAGGTTGGTTAAATCTTGCTATAAGTGGAGTAGAGTTATACAACCTCATAAATGATATAGATACAAGCAATAAGGTGAATGGAAACCCAGTTTACTATCTAGTAA